>NZ_JAJWTS010000001.1:0-50137 GCF_021632165.1 Candidatus Avelusimicrobium fimicolum | reverse complement strand
TATTGCCTTTGTTTATGATTTCGGTTGTCATCCTGGAAAGTCGTAGTCCAGGATCCGTTGTTCTTACAAAGAGAGGTCATCCTGAATTGGCGGCCTGCAAGGTGCGGCCCGCAGGGGGATACCCTGCCATTATTACAAAGGGAGGTCATCCTGAATTTAGTTCAGGATCTACCGATTGTGTTGTTTGTTGGGGCCGTTTGATGTGCTCTTTTTAAAGTGTTTTTATATCAAATTTGTTGTTAATTAAATTAGGGGATGGTGCCATTTCCCTAATAAGACGGGGAAAAATGCAAAAAACAGTTGACATTTGCCCCAAAAGTTGCAAAAATTTAAGAGTATAGGTTCGGCGTCTGTTTATTTTTATAATCAGCCGCCGTTCCGTGCGCATTGTTTTTGGCGCGGAAAAGATTTGTAAAAAATATAATTTTTAGACGGGAATTAAGTCCCCAAATGGATACATACACAATGAATAGAATTAAAAGTTTAATCCGGGTTTTATCGGGCCGGACGGTGCTTCGCGCCGTTTTGGCTTTGTTGTTAGTCGCGGCTTGCTCGCCGCTGTTTGCCCAACGCGCCGACGTAAGAAGCGCAGGGGTGTATTATCAAGACGGCTCCCAGATGAAAGTTGACAATAGCAACAATGTAACTGGCGATAGCGCGGTATATTGTAACTGGGGCACATCCGTTATTAAGGCTGCTAATAATCGTAGTTTTACGACCAAGCCGTACCCGTCTTCAAATGCAAATAAGCAAGATCCGTGGGTCAGTTCCGCTTTGATTGAATACGACCAGCCTTATCCGGCTCCTACGGAAGAAAATAAATACCCCAACCATTGTTTAGCCTTGTGTATGCAGGTAGTCTGCACCAACAGACCTATGGCCCAGGCCACTTATTCTATTGCGTTTCCGTTACAGAATATTACTTTTGATATCGTCAAATACTATAACGGTAAAAACATTAAAGATGCGGAAGGTACCCCGGCTATCCGCTCTATTGATTTGTACCCGAATACGGCAGATAAATCTGCCAAATGTGGTTCTTATCGTTGCCCGGGTGGCCCGAATGATGGGTACACTTGCACGGCTCCAAAATATGAATTAAGAGAAGGTTTGTGCTACGAGGTGGGTGGCGGTCTGGTTAGTTCTTCTTATTGTACGATTGGAGATAAAGATGCTAATTGCCCTAATAAAAATTGTCAATTTATTATTTTTAATAACGATGGAGCGGCTTCTGATAAGGAGATTCCTTTCTGCGCCGCGTGGGACGGTTCTTACGATATTGCGGGCGAATTTGGTAAATCCAATGGGGATTTTGCCTTCCGCGCCACCGTGGCGACGGACTTCCCCGGCGATAACGTAGCCGTAGATAAAATTGAATTTAACTCCACGATTGCCTACCCCGGCGAAAACCAAATCCCGATACAGGTGGACGTAACCAACGTACATACCGTGCGCAGCACTCCTACCGTGGTGGGGGATATTACCGCCGTGCCGGCCCAACCCTACACCTTTGCTTATCGTTTGAGCAAAGATGCGGATGTTCGTATCGCTATTTTGGATGCTTCCAATAGCGACAATACCAATTACGGCGCCACAAATACGGCAGATCCTATTAAAGGTAAGGCCCAAATCGTTCGCACCTTGGTTGATTGGCAGCCGCGCGTGGGTGAAGGGTTGAAAGGGGTGGAAAGCGATAAGCAAATTGTAGAGTCTGACTCGTGGGACGGCCGCAGCGACAGCGGTATGCTCCTGCCGGCGGGCAACTATATTGCCGCTATCCAAGCCAAAACGCAGGATGAGTGGCCGGGCATTGATTTCTCCCGCGCCGTTACGCGCCAAGTTTCCTTGGACCCCTTGAAATTGACGGATATTGCCGTTACGGGTCTGAACAAAAAATCTACGGCGTACGCTTCTATTAGTTACGTTCCGACGGAAGCGTCCAAGGTATATTGGAATATTTACACGCCCGGCACTACTTTTGCCGGTACCAACTCCGGCACGAATACGATTAACACCAATTCCTCCCAGCCTACGGGTACGGCCCCGAAGCTTGTAGATGGAACTGGTACTTTGGTATATAGTTCCGCCGAGGACCGCACCAGCCGTATGAATTTTACCTCCAAGTGGGACGGTCTGTGCGGCGTAGAAGGTGGTTGTACGCGCACCTATGCCGAGGGCGAAAAAATGTCTGACGGCTCTACCTGCCCAGATGCTACCTGCAAAGAAGCCTTTGCTTATGGGGCCCCGATGCCGGACGGCAACTATGTATATGTGCTGTGGGCGGAAATTCCGTATAACGGCTGCTATTATAACGCGTTGGGCGGTACTGCTAATACCCCGAGATTTGCTGGGGGGACTGCTTGCACGGCCAGCGAAGACAACAACAACAAACAATTTACGGGTGTAAAAACCCTCAGTTACTACACGGGCCAGGTGGCTATTGAACGCGGATTTGTGGATATCACTATCCAACCGGTCAGTTATTCCACCGTGGGTTCCAGCCCGACCGCGTACGGTTTGGATCCGTTCATCTTTAAATATTCTATCGTGCGCGAAGCCAATGTGGTAGCCAAAGTTACCAACTCGGCGGGCGTGGACGTGAAATACTTAACGCCCAAAACAGGCATCACGCAGGTTGCCCAGCAGATGAATACGCTGTCTTGGGACGGGCGCGACGACCAAGGCCGTATGGTAACCCCCGGTACTTATATGTTTGTAGTGGAAAGCAAAGATGCTATGTTCCCTGCGGTAACCAATAAAGCCTCTGCCGTGTTCCCGGTGGATATGTACCGCGTGGTGGATGTAGCCACTACTGATGTATATGGCGATAGTGCTGCCAAGGCTACGATTTCTTATATGTTGTCCAAGGCGATGAACGTACAAATCAACATCTATAATAAAGATGTCGTTATCCCCGCCTACAACACCAAGGGTGGCGATTACAGCGATTTTGTGGTAAATGCCTCTACCTGGGCGACGGGTTACGCCGCCAACTTGGCGAGTGTAGATGTGTACGAAACGGGTGTAACCACTCCGTTTGCGACATTGACGAATCCTGGTATTGGTACGAATACCACCCTTACAGGTACGGCTAACCCTTATACGCGCGATACGGTAACGGTGGTGGAAAACCCGAACTATGTGGTGGGTTCCACGGTTACGACGGAACTCAAATACTATGTAACTTTGAAGCGCGAAATCGGTACGCTCTCCACGGGTGTAACCTCTTGGCCGCCCCGTATTTGTAACAAAACGACGGATGCCGATGTGTTTAATGCGGCGGGCTATGTGGACCCGGCCGCAGCGGCGGCGAAAGATACTAAATGTATCTATGTAAACGATACCACCTTTACCAACTACCCGGCCAATGCCCAAGATGCGGCCGCAGGTAAGTTGGATGTGCGTTTGCAGCCGATTAAAACCTTTGACCGCACTTCTACCAAGACGGGCGACGGCATTATGATTACCGAGGAGTGGGATGCGGTGTCTTTCTACAACCCGACCTCTACCCAGCAGCCCGGTGCGTGCAAAGGCAAAACGAATTTGAAAGACTGCCCGTACGAAACAGTGCCGGACGGACAATATCCGTTCTTTATCTCTGCCCGCTCCAACGAACCGTTTGACCGCTATTATGCAGAGTCCGGCGAGACATATAAGGAAAACGGTGTGGATAAGAATTATATCGTCGGCGCTCCGTTTAAAACTCCTGCCGAAGTAAAACAGGAACCTTTCTGGTACGCTACGGATAAGGTGTCCAGCAAGATTAATATTACCCGCGGTTCGGTGTATTTCTTGGACGGCTCCACAACGGTATATCCCAATGCCCCGCAGTTGTTCAATGCTTCTACGGGCCCGGTGTTTATCCCGCCGTACGAAATTGATTTCTCCGTTTCCCGCGCGGCAACGGTAGAGGTCGCCATTGTGGCCTTGAAACCCAATATGTGCTACGACACTACTGGCAAGTTGACCGAGCGCAACGCCGCCGCCGGAGCGGTATGCAAATACCTTTCCACTACGACGATTGCCAATACGGGCAATTTTGACCCTAACACCGTGCGCAAAGTGTATTGGGACGGTACGGATAACAACGGTGTTTACGTCAAGCCGGGCATTTACGAGGTCCGCTTGATTGCCAAAAACTACCCGGATCCGCACCTCTATCAAGAAACGGTTAAGGTTATCCGCATTAATGCCGACTTGTTAAAAGTGTTTGACCTCTTGGAAGCGGACGGTTATGCGCTTAACCAACGCGATACGGATATGAAGATTGGTTACCAGATTTCCGTTCCGATGAAAGTGGCTATCCAAATCTTTAAACCCGGTACCACGATTTACGATTACCAAAAGGGCACCTTGCGTAACCCCACGACGGGTACGGAAGTGAAAGATATCCACGAAGTATTGGTAAAGGCCATTGTGGGTATCCGTCCCGCCACCACACTTATTGAAGAAGTGTGGGACGGCCGCGACTATGCCCAGCAGGAAGTGCCGGACGGAACCTATCCGTTCCGCTTTGTAACGGCGCTTAACTCCGCCGATATTGACAGTGTAACCGGCGAAATTTTAGGCTCGGATGATACCTCGGCTGATGCCGCCAAGTGGAGCATTGAAAAAGTGGCCGATACTTACCAGTATCAAAACTTGCATAAAGCCACGGTAGCCATTGGCGACGGACGCTTTGTCTGCGAAGACTGGGAAAAGACAGTATTCTTCTATCCGAACCCGTTGCGCGTAGCCAGCAAAGGTACGCTGGAAATTACCAAAATGCCGGTGCCCGGTACGGTATCTATTAAATATTTCAACTTGGCGGGCGATTTGGTGCGCGATAGCAACTATACCTGCGTGGATGCCAACAACTACCAGGTAACTATGGGCAGCAGTTTGCAGTTCAACCCGGATAATACACCGGAAGGCTCTGTAAAACTGGATAAGGACGGCTTGGATTCGTTCCCCAATATCCGCAACGCAGCCCTGCGCTGCAAATGGGATAGAACCAACCAGCACGGCAAAAAGGTTGCCCGCGGTGTATATTTCGGCCTGGTAGATTTTAGAGCCCAAAACGGACGTGAACATTGCCAGAAAGTTGTAAAGATTTTGGTTCCGTAATTTAACAGCCCTTGGGGGCAAAACCCCAAGGGCCTGCGGACTTTGTGCCGCTAGTGCCGTAAATAGGGCCGGGTGTCCGGCAGAAACAGATTTATGAATATAAGAATAAAAGTTTTAATTGCTTGTTTAACGGTCGGTCTTTTAAGCGCAGGCGCACAGGCTGGTATTAATTCCAATGCCGGTACCAGCGCGAGCGCGTTTTTAAAGATTGACGCCGGCTCCCCCAGAGCCCAGGCATTAGGTAATGCCTATGTGTCTATTGCGGACGGCCCGGAAGCCTTGTTCTGGAACCCGGCGGGAGCCGCTTCTGCCTCTACGCGCGAACTCCAATTTGCGTATTTGGACTATTTACAGGGTTATAAAGCGCGCACTTTGGCTTATTTGCAGCCTATTGGCAAAACCATTATCGGCGTAACGCTGAACTATATGGATATGGACGGATTTGATTTTCGCGGAGATCGTGGGGAATTACAGCCCGAAGTCGGTGTTCCGGTGCAGAACTTTGTGGGCGGTCTTTCTATTGCCCGCGGGTTCTTCAACCAAAAACTCCAAATCGGCGGTACGGCCAAGTATATCAGCGAAAAATTGGATACCGACCGCTATGATAACGTCGGTTTTGATGTAGGGGCCAAGTTGCGCCTCGTCAACTGGTTGGGCCTCGGCGGTGCGCTTGTAAACATTGGCGATAAAGAAGAAATGCCGCGCGGTTTGCGCTTGGGTGCCGATTTGAATACCCGTTATTTTACCGTGTCCGGCGAATATATGAAATACCGCGACGATAAAGCCCGCTATGGCGTTGGCTTGGAAGTGCATATCCCTGAGGATATGCTTCAAGTGGCCCGCTTTGATTTGCGTGTAGGTTACTATACCCGCACAAATACAGGCACCAACGAAAAAGATTCTTGGGTGGGCGATTTAGGTCTGGCTGAAACCTCCAAGGTTTCCTTCGGGTTCGGTATTTACAGTTCCGAATTGTTTGGTTACGGGGCGTCTATTGATTATGCCGTTACGCCGTTTGGCGCGTTGGGCACCTCGCAACAGATTGCGTTGGCTATCCAGTTTTAATGTATGAAGAACACCTATGAAAGAAAAACTTTTTTAAACAAAAAGGGCCAAACTGCGGTAGAATATATCGTAACGGCGGCCGGGCTTTTAACGGCTCTCATTTCTTTCTATGTGTTGTATTCCCATTTGGTGCCGCAGCAGTTTGACCAAGGGGCTAAAATAATTTTGTCGGATTATAATGCAAATTAAATTTTAAAAAATCAGGAGGACGTTATATGAAGTTTATCGTTGCTTTACAAAACAAAATGGACGCCCTGAAAGCGCAAGCTTTGGGCTGCCTGAAAAAGAAAGAAGGGCAGAACACGATTGAATACGTATTGATGCTCGTCGTGGTCGTGGGTGTAGCCGGTTTGGCCGGTGTGCTCATTAAGAAATTTATGCCGGATTTGTTTGATCAGGTAAAGGCCAAAATCACCGGCAGCATGAGCGAAATGTAATTTGGAGCCGTATGAAACTTTTTCGTAGGAAGTGTGGGCAGGTAACTGCGGAATTAATGCTGATTTTGCCGGTATTTATGCTACTGATTTTCTTTGTGCTTGAATACGGCAACATCGCATACCACACGATTATTATCAACCACGCTTCCTACGAATTTGCCCGTATCGGCTCGCTGGTGGCAGTCAAAAAGCCCAGCGGCAGGCCGGACAGAACGGTCATCACGCAGAAAATAAACCACGCAAAAACGCGGGTTTTTGGCTCAGATGCCGGACGGGTGGGGGTAAACGTAAAGGTGGAAACTACCGGCGTGGACCCAATGTACAGAAAGCACCGCCACGAGGACGTAATTGTAACGGTAACGTATCCCGTGCGGTTAATCTTCCCCGGTACCAGTTATATTCTGGCCACCGAACCGCGGCGCGAAGGGATGCGCCGCATACAATCCGTTACCCGTATGCCGATAGAAAAAGCATATTTAAGTTCGGATACGAAATAGATTTGACTTATTAATTTTTAAAGCAGTTTTAAGGAGACGAAATGAAAAAAGGAATAATGCTTCCGTTGGTGGTAGCCATTTTGGCGGCCATCGTGTACGCGATGATTGTCAGCAGTGCGGAAAAGAAACTTAACGCGTCCAAAAACATCCAACAGGTTTTTGTGCCGATTCGTGACATTAAGGAGCGCGAAGTGATTAAGCGCGACTATATTAAGCCTGTTCCCGTGCCGGCCGCTTATTTGCAAAAGGACGCTTTTACTTATTCCACGCCCGCTGATTTCAAATCTATTGAAAATGCTGTGGCGCGTATTCAAATCCCCAAAGGCAACCAGATTTCCAAGTATGCCGTAACCTCGCTGTCTCCCGAGGCCGGTCTGTCTAGCAAAATCCCGGTGCAAATGAGAGGTTTTGTGCTTACCAATGTGCCGATATCCACCGCCAGTATGATTAAGCCGGATGATAACGTGGATATTTTGCTTACGTTTGAAGCCACGATGAAGAGCGGCCAACGCCAAACGGTAACGGTTACCCTGTTGCAGAACGTAAAAGTGTTGGGCGTCGGTTCCGACTTGGGCCAGGGATTAGATGCTAAATCCGCCAGCGCAATGAAGAGCAAAGAAGACGATGCGGCTGCCTATTCCGACCAGACGGCCTTGTCTTTATCTCTGTCCCCGCGTGATGCGCAGTATTTGGCCTTGGCGCTTGCCCAATCTGACGGGGCGGTAACGGTTATCTTGCGTTCGCACGGCGACGTAACGAACTACTTGATGGAAGTAGCCACTTTTGAAAAATTATTTCAATAAATAGGACAAATCAATGATGAATAAAAAGTTTATCTCAAAAGTTTTTCTGACCGTCTTGCTTTTAGGTGTGCTGTTGCCGTCGGGCGCGTTTGCCAAACAAACGCGGCTGGTGGCGGTCAGCGCCGACGTGGTAGAAATCAGCGGTACGATGCAGAGCGTAAAAGGGTTCTCTTGGAACCAACTCTTTGACTTTGAAGAGGCCGCTATCCCCGGTGTGCTGTCTTTGGGTGAGTTTGAACGCAAAACGGCGGTTGCTACCCGCTTGCGCTTAATGGAAACCGAAGGCCGCGCCCAAGTGCTTTCCAACCCGAAGATTGTAACGTCTTCCGGCAATGCCGCCAAAATCAACGTAGGCGGCAAAATCCCGATACCGGTGGTAAACAACCAGGGGGTTGGCTCTCAGTTGGAAGAATACGGCATTTTGCTTAACGTCTTGCCTACGATTATGCCGGAACGCAACAACCTGATTGACTTGCAGGTCCAGTTGGAAGTTTCCACCGTGGACTATTCCAGAACTGTGGTAATCGGTACGGCTACGGCCCCTTCCTTTACGAACCGCAATGTGGAAACACATGTTGAAATCAACAGCGGTGAAACCTTGGTGATTGGCGGCTTGAAAAACAGTGCGCGCAACGTGTCCGAGGACCGCGTGCCGTTCTTGGGCAAAATTCCGCTTATCGGTTTATTGTTTAAGAACAAAGACGTAACCGAAGAACAACGCTCGCTCTTCCTGTTTATTACGGTTGAAATTGTGGAATAGTTTTTATGGCAGAAGAACAAGACACCCCCAAAAATGAAGCAAAGATTATCGCTTTTGCCGGCCCGAAAGAAGGCGCCGGCAAAACCACGCTTGTACTGAACCTGGCCTTGGGTTGGGCCGGTATCCAAAAGCGTCCGGTGCTGATTGTACCGCTGGACCCTTTGGCCCGTCAGGAGCATAGTTTCTATTTGGATATCAAAAAGCCCGTCAGCGTGTCTGATATTTTGCAAACGCTTGGCAATACCTCTATCGCTGTGGTGGGGGGGTTGCTCCGCGGTAAAATTTCTATGTCCCAATGGGGCGTAGGGGTGTTGCCTTTGGGCAATACGCGTGCGCAGGTGTCTGCCATCAGCCCGAAAATTTTAATCCCGATTTTATCCCGTTTATCGCAAACCTTTGATATTTTCTTGGATGTGGAATCCAGTTTCCCGATGCAGGCGTTTTCGTTTGATATCGCGGACAAGATTTTTTGGGTGTCGCAAGCCACACGCACGCACTTAAATTCCACCGTCCAACTTTTTAACGATTATAAAGAACAGCACTATCCTATGGACCGCGTTAGCATTATCTGCAACGCATATGATATGCCCGGTTCTATCCCTTACGAAGAAGTGGAACGCTTCTATTCCTCCCTTGGCCGCGAAATGGACGTATTTTTGCCGTGGGACGAAGACGTAATGGCAACTGCCAACCGTAAGGAAGTAGAAATTATTACCAATCCGCAATCCGAGTGGGTAAAGGGCTTGCGCCTGGTGTTGGCTAAAATCCGCGATTTGAAACCGGCCCCCAAAGATTGGGTCGCTTCCGTTTCTGACGAAGAATTTGCCCAAGCCTCCAAAGAAATTTGGAGCCCGGTGCTCTTTGACGACGGCAAAACCACGACGGCAGAGAGCCATATTGCCGAGCCGGAGGAGGAAGCCGGAAAAACGAAGTTGTCTTTCTGGGACGATTTAAAACAAAAAATCCACAAAGAAGTGGTTCATACGTTGGAAATTGAACACATTGTCGTCAGCGACGAAAGTTCCGCCAGTGCGCAGACCCGCAAGCGCGTGGCCGCGATTGTAGATGATATCTTGCAAAAGCAGCCCAACTTGCAGTTCTCGCGCGACCAGAGAACGCGTTTCTCGTCGGAATTGTTAGACGAAATTTTAGGTTTAGGTCCGTTGGAAGTCTTAATGCGCGACCCGGCCGTAACCGAAATTATGGTCAACGCCTTTGACAAGATTTTTATTGAACAAAAAGGTAAGTTGACCTTAACCAAATATAAATTCCGCAATAACGAACAAGTGGTGCAGGTGATTAAACGTATTGTGGCTCCGTTAGGTCGCCGCATTGACGAATCCGTACCGCTCGTGGACGCCCGTTTAAAGGACGGTTCCCGTGTGAACGCTATTATCGCGCCGTTGGCTGTTTCCGGCCCGACGCTGACCATCCGCCGCTTCTCCCAAAAGCCTTTCGGTCCCGAAGATTACTACCGTTTCGGTACGATTAGCCCGGAGTGTATGGCATTTATTGAAAAATGCGTCCGCATCCGCAAAAACATTATTGTCTGCGGTGGTACGGGTACCGGTAAAACTACCTTTTTGAACGCCATTTCCGGTTATATTTCCCATAACGAACGTATCATCACCGTAGAAGATACCGCGGAACTTCGTTTGCAGCAGCCGCACTGGGTATCTTTGGAAAGCCGTCCGCCAAACGTGGAAGGCAAGGGTGCTATTACAATTCAGGATTTGGTAAAAAACTGCTTGCGTATGCGTCCTGACCGCATTGTGGTCGGGGAGTGCCGCGGCGGCGAAGCGTTAGATATGTTGCAGGCAATGAACACGGGTCACGAAGGTTCTCTGACCACGATTCACGCCAACACGCCGCGCGACGGAGTGTCCCGCTTGGAAGCAATGTGTATGCAGACAGGCGCCGATTTGCCGATTTATGTAATCCGCGAAATGATTGCCTCCGCCGTCAACTTGATTGTCCAGTTATCGCGCTTTTCGGACGGTTCCAGAAAGGTAACTTACATTACCGAAATGCACGGTCAAAAGGATAATGAAATCCAATCTACCGACCTGTTCCGCTATGTGCAGACAGGCGTGGACGAAAACGGCAAAGTGCAGGGGGTTTTCGCGCCAACAGGCGAACTGCCGACCTTCTTTGGCGATTTTGCGGCCAAAGGTCAGCCTGTGGATAAAGAGGTGTTTTTGAAGAACGCCGTACCGGTCGGCCCGGACGGAGACCCGGACTTAAACGCTGTGCACCGTTTGCAGGCTCAAATGGCCGCCGGAAAACAAACTCCGCCGCCACCGCCAGCCCCGGTTAAAGCATAAAATTTTAATAAAAAGAAAAAGGATTATGACGAAGAAAATTCAAGTGTTGTGTTTGGCCCTTATGTTGCTGTCGTTTTTATGTGCGCCTGCCAGCGTGCTTGCCCGCGCGCTTAATAAAAACGACCGCGCGCGCATCCAATGCGCCCAGGAAAAAATGCGCATTATGGCGGAATTTTTTGACGTCAGCCTGCCTGCCGATAAAAAGGTGTATAAACTGCCGGAGCAATGTGGTGGGGCTGCCGGTAAAGTGGTGCAAATGCCAAAGTGGTTTGCTTCTGAACTGGCGCGTATGGATAAAAACAAGGTTATCTATGTGCCCAACGAAGGAACATACAGCGAGGTGGACTTGTGGCGCCAGGCTTTTTCCAATGTGTACTATTTCTTGGACCGTGCCGATAAGTCTTTGGACCCTACACAGCCGGTGGTATTGGACCAACTGTCCCGCGGGTTTGTCAGCGACCGTATCCGTTTGGTGGCGGCCTTGGACCGCTTGAATAAAGACTTGCTGCGCGGCAAACAGCCGCTTATTATGAAAGACAGTATGGAAGGCCGTGCGCGCTCTATGCTTTCCACATTAGAACTGATGAACAGCGAGTTTTTCAGCACGATTGAATCCTTTTCCAGTCCTATTTCCCAGCGTGAAAACAAATACCGCCAGTCCGTTATCGGCGTAGTGGTGCTTTCCAATCACCTGTTTTCCCAATTTTTTGCGGCGCCTATCCCTGCCTATCCGCCGAAACCCGATATTTACAAAACAACCGCCGCAGAACGCTTTATCAGTTTGATTATGGTGTTGTTGGGTTCTGCCCTGGCTGGTTTTGCCGTGTACTTGTTGTTGGACGGCAAAAAAGATACTATTGCCAAATTAACGGCCGATTACCGCCAAAAAAGCGTGGCTTGGGCGGAGGATTTTAACCGCCAATTCGTAACCATTGATATCAAATATATCGTATTTGGTACGGTGGGATTGTTTGCCCTGTTTGGGCTGTTCTTGGGGTTAATGGTAGGCGGCTTCTTTGGCGTGTTTGTGTTCTTAATGGTGGTGCTGATGGGGGCTTTTGTCAGTATCCGTATGCCGGCGGCGGTGTTGGACGCGCTTAAAAAGAGCCGCGGTAAGCGCGTTAATAAACAATTAATGGATTCCCTTATTTTGCTTTCCAACTCTTTACGCTCCGGTATGGATATTGTACAAGGGTTTGAACTCGTGTCTAAGGATATGCTCCCGCCGATTGCCGATGAGTTCGGTTTGGTGGTAAAAAACTACCAGTTGGGTACTCCCTTTGAAAAAGCCTTGGACGGCCTTTCCGACCGTGTGGAAAGCCGTATGCTTTCGTATATCATCAAGGCTATTATTATTCAGCGCCAGGTCGGCGGTAACTTAACGGTTATTTTCGCCCGCTTGGTGGAAAACATCCGCGAAGAAAGCAAACTGGAAGAAAAATTGCAGGCAATGACCGCCCAGCAGAAAATCCAGTCCATCGTGGTCAGTATTATGCCGTTTGTGATGATGCTGGTTATGTTTATCTTCAACCCGTCGCAAATGATTTCGTTCTACACCAGCCCGGTGGGGATGTTCGTATTCTTATTCTGCGTCATTTGGATTGGTATCGGTATGAAGGTACTTAAAAAAATGGGAGAAGTGCGGGTATAATTATGAACAGTTTAGCGTTTACCTTAGGGCTCAATTTGTTGCTGGCGGTGGGGATGTTTGCCGTATTCTTGACGATTTTCGGCTTGCTGGCCCCTAAACCCAAAAAGGAAGAAATTGTGGACGTGGCTGTCCGCCGTTTCAAATCCACTTCCAGTTTTGCGCGTTTGAAACCGGAAGAAAAAATTATGGACCGCTTGGCTGTATTCTGCCTGCATAACTTTCACTTGGAAAAAAGTTTGGAAGAGTTGCATATGCAACTGGGCAGCCCCGATAACCCGCAGCCTGTGGATATTTTATATACTAAAATTATCGCCTCTTTGGCTATCCCTGCGGCGATAATGCTGTTGTTTCAGGCCGTTTGGCCGGTTTTCTTGGTGCCGCTTTGCTTTATGGTGCCGGATGTGCTGCTTAAAAGCAAAATCCAAAAACGCCAGGCTGAAATTTTGGGTAACTTTTCTACGACGGTAGATTTGGCGGCCCTGATTATTGAATCCGGTTTGGACTATTTGACCGCTTTTGAAAGAATTATTAAAATTGCCAAAGAAAAAACGATTTTGGAAGAAGAACTGGAAAAGACGATTAATGAAATTAAACTGGGGTACTCCCGCAGAGAGGCATTGGAACGCTTTTCCGCCCGCACGGGGGTAGCCGAGGTTCGTTCGTTAGTCAGTTTGATTATCCAGTCTGATGAACTCGGTACCAGTTTGGTAGATTTGTTGCGCAACTTCTCGTCCGACCTGCGCTCCCGCCGTTTGAGCCGCGCCGAAAAGTTGGCCGCACAGGCTTCTACCAAAATGTTGTTTCCGTTGTTTATGTTCATTTTCCCGACGATTTTTATTTTAATTTTAGCCCCGATGATTAGCGGTTTGGTCAGCGGCGGCGCAGGTTTTTAGAGGATAAACATATGAAAAAATATTTCACCTTGGCATTTGTTGTAGCCCTTGCCCCCGCGTGGTTGCAAGCGGCCAATACTTTCCGCAAGGAAATTCCCGTCCGCCAACACGGCAAGGAAGAGGGAATGTTGTTAGATTTGAGCAAAATTTCTATGGGCACCTTGAACGACGTGGAGGAGAAAAAACAGTATCTTTCCACCGTCCAACTGGAAAAACAGCGCATCCAAAACTACACCTTGCGTATGGTGTATGAAAATGCCTATCTCCTCTATAAACGCGGTGATTATCAGCGCGCGCAGGAAATGGCCCAAACCATTTTAAGTATTGACCCAAACTTTAAACAGGCCCAAACGCTCGCCAAACAGGCCAGCCATATGGGCACTTACGGCACGACCTCGGAAGCCGAAGTGATTGAGGCTAAATTCCAAGAAACCATTCGCCTTTATGACAGCGGCCGCTTGGTGGAA
Organism: Candidatus Avelusimicrobium fimicolum; assembly: GCF_021632165.1. Classification (NCBI taxonomy): domain Bacteria; kingdom Pseudomonadati; phylum Elusimicrobiota; class Elusimicrobia; order Elusimicrobiales; family Elusimicrobiaceae; genus Candidatus Avelusimicrobium; species Candidatus Avelusimicrobium fimicolum. The sequence goes on along the minus strand of NZ_JAJWTS010000001.1, from coordinate 36,134 downwards.
GCCAACGATAAATTAAACGAAATTTTGACAATTCAGCCCGGCAACTCCAAGGCACAGGCTTGGAAGCGCAAGATTGATTACGATATTGCCAAAGAATATACCCGCCGCGGCGACGAAGCCTATAAGAACGACAATTATCAGGCCGCTCTGGATGCTTGGTATAATGCCCTTTTGATGCGTAAGGACGACCCGAAACTCGTATCCAAAATTGCTGAAACGGAAAATAAACTGCGCAAACAGCAGGTGGAAGAATCAATGAAACAGGCCCTGGAATTTTATAACAAGGGTCAATATGTGGAATCTTACGCGGTGTTTGAACGCATTACAAAAATACAACCCGGCGACCCTCGTGTGCAAAAATATATGTCCCAGTTGAAAAACGAAATTGCCGCGGGTTATTATCAGGCGGGCAACCGCTCGTATAATGCCAATCGTTTTGACCAAGCCGTTTCGTACTGGACGAACGCTAAAAAATGGGGCGCTGATACAACAACGATGGACGGCCTCATCAAACGGGCCCGCAACGCCAAGGAAAACCATTTGCGCGTAAAACAACAGCAGGCGCAACTGGCTGTTACCAAAGCGGAACAGGCCGCTAAAAAGGCGGAAGATGCTGCTAATAAAGCCGAACAAAAGGCAGAAGAAACCTTGCCGGAACAGCCCGAAACTGTGATGGTGGACGGCAATGTGCCCGGTATGACGGGCGGAACGGTTATCCCGGGTGCGGCTACGGGTGGCATCGGCTCTTCCGTGGGAACGGTGGGAGCGAACGAAACTCTGCCCACCTTGACGGGTACGACCACGAATCCGGTGTCCGCCGAAGCAAGCGCTGCATCCCGTGCTAAATTTATTGAAGGGTTGGATGCGTATAACCAGGACGATTATGAACGCGCCCGCCAGGCTTGGATTGTGGCTAAGCAACTGGATCCGGGCAATAGCGATGCGGACTTGGGCTTGCGCAAATTGGAAGAATTAATGAAATAGGAGTTCTGCTTTTGATATGAAACTGACATCTAAATGGCTTTTGTGGTTCGTTCTGGTAACGGTGTATGCGTCTGTTATCGGCGGGCTGTTCTATTACAATTTGTTTAAATTTGTTTTTGATAAAAAACTCCAAAACGAAATGGTGGAAATGGTCCGTTTCCGTGCGCCGTCTTTGGTGCAGTGGCTGGCTTCCCGCCCCAAGGGCGCGGCTACCTTCCGCGAGGCCGAAATTATGAAGGGGCTCCAACGCAACGATAACCGTATCCGCAGTTTGGTATATTTGAACTACGACGGTTCTATCCGTTGGCACGAAAACACCAAGTTTTTAGGTATGTCGTATGCCGATTATAACGCGTCCGTGGGGTTTGATTCCAATGCCGCTGTTCAAGCGATTAGAGACGGTCTCCCCCGCGCCATTTTAACATCCAGCGGCGAATATTACGATATGGCTATTCCGCTTTTGGCCAAGGGTAATGCCGTGGCTGGGGTGGTAAATGTAACCGTATCGCGCGAAAATGCCCAAAAATTGATTCAGTCCTCTATGGTGCGCTATGCCTGCGGGGCGTTTATTATGATTTTGCTCATCGGCGGTGTGCTGTATTTATTCTTGCTGCTTAAAATTATTCGTCCGTTGGGGGCTTTAAAAGATAGTGTGGATGCCGTTTCGCTTAACAATTTAGCGCTTTCGTTCCCTCCGCGTAAAGATGAAATTGGCGGCGTTGCGCAGTCTGTTTCCAGTTTGCTCGTTAAAATCCGCGAGGATATTAAGAGTATGGAAAATGTGGAAATTATGTCGCTTGAAAAGGAACAGCGTTGGTGGAAAACCATTTTGGCCGTAACGGTGCCGAAAGGTTCCCGCGCGTTGGTTATTGACGAAAACAACAACATCTTATATACTAATTTTGAACTCAAAGTGCCGGGCAAAGAAAAAGTGCACTTGTTGGATATTTTTGACGGCCGCCAGCAGGAAATTATCCAGGTTGTGGGCGAAGCGCTTGAAAACCCAACCAAGGTTTTGCGCGGCACGGTTGTCAATAAAAATGTAAAATGTTTGGTAAAAGCCGTTCAACTGCCTGACGATGCCGGTAAGAACCGCATTGTGCTGGTATTGGAACCCGAAAAATAAGATTTAGGAGAAGATATGAAAGTAGAAATCAAAAAAATTAATATTTCAGCGTTGTTGTTTTCTGTTTTTCCATTGGCAGTATTTGTGGTGATGCTGTTAAGCGCGTTTATGGAAATATTCAATCCCGACTTTTCCTTTACGGTTGCCTATGTAATGGGTTTGATTATGCGCGCTATCCAAGGCACTTTGTTGTTCTTGGTGTCGTCGGTGTTGTTTGCACTGGCTTACAATTTGTTGTGCTCTATCGGTATCCGTGGGGTACACGTAGAGTTGGAAGATAAATAAAAAGGAGAGCAAGGGTTAATGAAAAAACTTATTGCCATTTTAGTAGTTTGTGCCGTTGCGGGTGTTGCGTTTGCCGCTCCGGCCAAAAAAGCGGCCAAAACCGCTAAAAAAGCGCCTGCCAAGGCTGAATTCGTCATCATTGAATCGGATGAATACAAAGCGGGTCAGGAAGATCCCCAACTGACTGCCGGTATCGCCCAGTTTTTGGAAGCGGAGCCTGCTGTAACCAAGGTATCTTATAAAGATGCTGTTTCCAATGAAAAATTGGCTGGCTTGGATTACAGTTTCTTGCCGCTTTATTTGATTAAAAAGACTGATGCTATCCGCGCCAAATTGGAAAAACACCTGCAATACGGTTATGCCCAAGAAAATGCGGACTACATCATCTTGCCGCACCAAACCCGCCAAGGTGTGTTTAACAACAAAACCGCCAAACCGGGCGTAATGGAAATTTTTGTAATGTCCCAGTGCCCCTACGGCGTAATGGCTGAAAACTTGGTTATCCAAGCCCAAAAAGACGGCAAAATGCCCGCCGGGAAAGATATCCGCGTGCGCTATATCGTCAATTACAGCGACAAAGACGGTTTTTCCAGCCTGCACGGTTCCGGTGAATGGGAAGAAAACATCCGCCAACTGTTAATTGCCAAATACTACCCGGAAAAATTCTGGAAATATTTGGAAATCCGCAATAAAGACTACCGTTCCAGCCGCTGGGATAAAGCGATGGACGAAGCCGGTATCAACTCCAAAAAAATTATGAAGAAATTTGATACCGAAGGGGTGGAATTGTTGAAGGCCGAAGCCAAATATACGCAGGAATACGGCATCAATGCTTCCCCGTCCTTTGTATGGGAAGGCAAAGTGCAGTTGGACTTCGGTTCCGCCTCGGAAATTGAAGGCTTTGGGTTCTTAAACCCGAACGCCGCCAAATCCGGTGCGGCCGCCGCGGCTCCTGCCGGCAGTTGCTAAACTGATTTAAATAAAAGACGGGGGCGGGGAAATAACTTCCCGGCCCCCGTTTTGCAAAGTACCCGGGCGGTAGGCCCAAGGCTTACGGCCCGGATATTTTGAATACAAATGCTAATTCTATGAATACAAAAGGAAGTCTGTTTCGCGGGTTATTTTCTAACGCGGTTTTTGTGCTGATTTTAATTTCCATTGTGCCGATGTTCGTTATCGGGTATCACTTAATGGATGTAAACAGCCGCGTGCTGAAAAATGAAATTTCACAAAAGCAGCAAACGGTAGCCAGCCGTTTGGCGGCGGCAGTACGCTTTAACATTACCCATAATACGCAGTATTTTTCCGTCTTTGTGGATTTGCATACCGATTTTGGCGGACATAATTTCATCAACGCCGCTGACTTAAAATACCTGCGCCGCAGTAACCCGTCCGTTTTGTACTTGGCGGCCTTAAACCCAGAGGGGAAGTTGTTGCTTTCTTCCGGAAAACGCGCAGAAAGTGTAAATTGGACGCAGGAAATAAAATCTGTTTTGCAAGCGTGCGTAAAAGAGCAAAAAACGTATTACCTGGGCGGGGTATATCCTTCCAAAGACGGGCTTTTTATGCTGATGGCTTTTCCTATCCGCCAGCACCTAAACGACCGCCGCGTATCGGGCGTTTTGGTGGCGGAAACAGGCCTTGCGGAACTGGGGCGGACGCTGTTGCAGGTATATCCGATGGATATGAACGCGTTGATTGCCACTCAGGAGGGGCAAGTTATTTCGTATAACGGTGCTCCCGGTGGATTGGCGGCCGAACCGCAGCCGGAAATGACGGACCGTGTATTGGAAATAAAAAAGTTATTAGGCAGTTCTTCCAGTAAGGAAATTAAATTGTCTTCCGGGGAAAAGATTTTAGTGGCGGGTGCCGATTTGCCGATTTCCGGTTGGCGCGTGTATGTGGACCAACCGGCCGACGTAACCGTACAGTTATTAAAAGAAAGCACATTTCACTCGTTGTGGGACGTTACGGTAATTGTTTTGATGATGTTGCTGTTTGTGGGAGTGGTGAGTTATTGGGTAATTAAACCGATTACGCGCCCCTTGGAGCGTTTGCGCCGGGCCGCAGTTAAACAGCGCGAAAACGGCGATTATGTGGTGCGCCCGGAGGATTTGGATATCCCAAATAACGAAATTGGTGAATTGGCGCAGGCGTTTGTGGATATGTCGGGCGCGTTGCATACCCGCAGGCAGGAACTGATTGGCGCGCAGACGGAACTGGCTCAAATGAACCAGGCTCTTGAAAAGCGCGTAGAGGAGCGCACCCACGAGTTAAAGGCTGCCACGCGGGAGTTGGTTAAATCCGAGCGTTTGGCCGCTATCGGACAAATGGCCTCTATTATCAGCCACGAAATCCGCAACCCGCTGGCGGTTATCAGTAATGCTACCCGCCTAATCAAAATGCTGGTGCGCACGCCGGATGCCAAGTTGCTTAAACAGTTTGGCATCATTGAGGCGGAAATTAAACAGGCCAACAGCATTATCAGCGAGGTTTTAGGTTATGCCCGCACGCGCGATTTGATTTTAAGTACGATTGATTTGAACAGTTATTTGCGTGAAATTCTGCTTTCATATCCGTTTATCCCGGGTATTACGCTGAAAGATGAGTTGGACCCGGAATCGGTGCGTATTAAAGTAGATGCGGAAGAAATCAAACAGGCTATCCGCAACATTGTTTCCAACGCTGTGGAAGCAATGAACGGCGGCGGAACGCTGACCGTGGGTACAAAAGTAGGCCGCCGCGTGGTGTGTATTTATATCGCCGATACCGGTCCCGGCATAAGTGAGGAAGTGCGCCATAAAATGTTTGCGCCGTTCTTTACCACAAAGGCCCGCGGAACGGGGCTTGGCCTGGCCGTGGTAGGCAAGGCTATCGGCCGCCACAAGGGTAAACTTTTTATTCAAAGCGAAGCGGGCAAGGGAACCTGCTTCCAGATTTATCTGAAAATTTATAAAAAACCCGGAGATACGAGTTATGGAGAAGCAAGTTAAAATTTTAGTAGTGGATGATGACAACAACCTGCGCGAAACACTGGTGGATTTGCTGGAAATTGAGGGTTATAAAGTCTATCAGGCCGGTACGGCGGCAGAGTGCTTGGAATTGTGTTCCAACGAGTTTTTTAACGTGATTTTAATGGACTACAACCTGCCGGACGAAACGGGTATGGAACTTATCCGCAAAATCCGCTCTTTTAACCAAGATACGCAGATTATTATGATTACCGCCTATGCTTCGTTAAATGCCATTATGGAAGCAATGCAGGAGTCTGTTTACGACTTTTTGATTAAGCCGGTGGATTTTGATTATTTAAAACGCACCATTAACCGCGCTTTGGATAAATATTTCTTGGAACAAAGCAACAAAGAATTGCTTGCCCAGTTAAAAACGCGCAACGACGATTTGGACCGCTTGAATAATATGAAGTCCAAATTCTTTTCCATTGTGTCGCACGACTTATCCAACTCGCTGATGACGCTTAAAATGAGTTTTGATATGCTCAAAAAGAAACTCACGCCGGACGACGACCAAAAGAAAAAAATGATGTTTATGGATGAATCTATTGGCCAAATTGAGCATTTGATTAAGGACCTCGTGGACTGGGCCGCTATTGAAAAGGGCAAACTGCGTATTGAAAAAGCCCGCTTTGAACTGACGGAAAGTTTAAAAAAGACGGCGGAAATTTTCCGCGCCAAGGGGGCTAAGCGCAATATCCGCGTTACCTTTGAAAGTTGCGGTGCGGTACCCGTATTTGCCGACGAGAAACGCGTCCGCCAAGTTATCTCTAACATCTTGGAAAATGCGGTCCGCCACACGCCCGATAACGGCACGATTGAAATTGTCGTTAGCAAAATAGATGAAAAAAATGTTAAAGTGTCAGTAGCGGACTCTGGGGACGGTATTGATCCCCAGCAGGCGCCCAATTTGTTTACCAGTTTTACGCAAGTAGGCGACAGGAGCCGCGTCGGCCGCTTGGGATTAGGTTTGTCCATTGCTAAGGATATCGTCGTAAACCACGGCGGGCGCATTTGGGCCCACAGCGAGGGCTTAGGGAAAGGGGCTTCGTTTAACTTTACGTTGCCTATTATGAATTCGTAACATTTTACAATATACAGGGGAGTTGCTATGAATAAGAAGAAAAAAGTAACGGTACTGATTGCTGATGACCAAACGCTCTTCCGGGAAGGGATTAAAGATGTGTTGACCGGGGAGAAGTGGATTGAAGTGGTTGGGGAAGCCGCCGACGGTTTGGAAGCGGTTGCTAAGGCAAAAAAATTGAAACCCGATGTGGTTTTGATGGATATCAAACTGCCGAAAATGGACGGTATTAATGCCACTCGCCAAATCCGCCAACAGTGCCCCGAAGTAAATGTACTAATGCTTTCCAGTTTTGAGGACGAAGCCCACGTTTTAGATGCTATTCAGGCGGGGGCCAACGGCTATTTGTCCAAAATGCTTCCGGCTGCCGAACTCGTCAACTCTATTAAAACTTTTACCAGCGAGGGCTTAATGATTCCCCAGCAGTTAATGGGCAAACTCCTCCACGGCCTGCGCAAAATGGGGGATAACGGTATGCCCTCCCAGGCTACGCTGACAAAGACCGAAATTAAGGTAATGGACTATTTGGGCAAAGGGTTAAGCAATAAAGAACTGGCCAAAGAGTTAGATTGCAGCGTCAAAACGATTAAAAACCATTTGAACAGCGCTTTTCATAAATTAGGCGTAAGCAGCCGTACGGAAGCCGTGGTAAAGGCTATTGAAAAAGGGCTTATTTCGTCGGAAGGCCGGACTATTTCGGACGATACGGACGGAGAATAATCTATGCAATCAAAAGGGCCGTTTGCACTTTTTCGGCACCGCCGCGGGCAAGCCACTATTGAATATGTGCTTATGCTTGCCACGGTGGTGGTGGTGCTGTCGGCCTTTTTAACGGCATTTCACACGCATATTGTGCGGTTTTTGTTTATCTTTATCGGGCAGTTACTGGCAAGTTAAAAATGTTTAATTGGCAGCGTATAAAACACAAACTCCAAGAGAAAAAGGCGCAAATTCTGTTGCCTTCGGTGCTTCTTGCGCCTATTTTTATCTTGGTTATTTATTTGCTGTTTGAAACCGCCAAGGTATCTATGGCTAAGGTCCGCGAACAATTTGCCTTGGATAATGCCGCCTATACGCAGGTGTCTGCCGCCAGCACTTATTTAAACGCTTTGGGTATGGTCAACGGGCCGCTCCCCTACCGTGTAATGCTTTATTACAAAGACCAAAAGGTCAACGCTACCGACGAGGCCAAACGCCAAGGCCGCCCGGCACAGGTAAGCGTTTATGAACTTTTTTACCACGGCGGCGGTATTCCCGCTATCGGGCCGGATTATGAGACCGGTATTAACCCCCCGCCGAAAGCCGAATCTACCGATTGGGGGCTGCGCTATGACCCCGCTATTACCACTAAGGACGAAAACCACTATCCCCGCACCGATTGGGAAAAGGAATCGCCCAAGGAGCCTTCGTCCGGTGAGTGGGTGCCGGTGATGAGCCGCGACCTGGTGGAAAACTATTATATCCCGGGTGTGGACTTTGCCAAAAACGTAATTCAATATTATTTGGAAATGTTTTTGTATGTGGGCTCTACTTATGATTCCCAGACGTATGTGTATAAACAAAACAGTAAAAATGCCGTTATGTTCCGCTCCGTATATTATTTAAACGTAAGTAACTGCAAACGCTCCGACTGCGCCCGCCAGAGTGCCGCCAAATTGCGTAACTATTTGCCGCTTAACTCACAGCCCTTTTACTTAAATAACGTGCGCTTCTTCTTATCCGACTCCTCCCGCTCCGGCGCGCACTACGGCGCATATAACTTGGATTTTAATATGGAGGAAAACGTCAAGAGCAAAATGTTCCAGTTTGCGTATTTGGACCCGGGGTCCCGCACCCGCTTGCGCCAGTTTGGGCGCGGTATTGTGCTGAAACAAAACTATACATTGCCTAAAAACCATTTTAATATTAATTTGGAACAAAAATATAAACCGTATGTGCGTACCACCGTTAAATTACAATGCCCGCGCGCCAATAATAACTGCGTGTGGCCAAACCCGTTGCCTAAGTATAATGTAACGCTGGCGCCCTGATATTTATGATGATGAAGAACTTTTCTCTCTTTCGCTCCCGCCGCGGGCAGGCCACTACCGAAGTGGTACTGCTGTTTCCTATTTTCGTTATTTTTATTTTGTTTATTATCAAAATCTTCGGTTTGCTGATTTTGAGCCAAAAAATGGAAATCGCAGGTTATTATGCCGGGCGGCGTTTTCAGTTGCAGTCGCACGTAACGGACTATTATGCAAACACTTGGGATAAACGGTTTTTAAAGAAAGATATTCAAAAAAAGATAGAAAACTACTTGGGTTTTAATAATCCGGGTATGAAGAAATTTTTAAGTTTAAATGAATTAAAACTGGATATTAACACCTCCGGCACTTGGACGAAGGTAGTAATTACGGCCCGCACGCGTCCGCCGCGGATCCGCTTTTTGTGCAAGTACAACCGCGACCAGATTTGCCAACAGGATGCCAAATGCGTAAAAGGCTATAACTATTTGTGCGAAACCGGGGGCGAGGTCGTCAGCACCAAATATGTAGGAGCGAACGAGCGTCCTTCGCCGTACCAACGCCCGGAAGGACGGTAACATCATAGAAAATACCCTTGACAAGAGGGTGTTTTCTGCCTATACTAAAAGTAGGTAAATATAACTCTGTGTTTGAGCGCACCCCCGGGTGCGGGTCAACAAGAGTAGTTTTTATTATTATGTTAAGGGGTTTTGTATGTTTAAGTTAAAACCGGGAAATGTATTCCAAAAGATAAATAAAATGGACCGCAAACAGGCCTATACTTTGGGGGCGATTGTGGTGGTGGTGTTTGTGGCATTAATTACAATGGCTTCCTTTTTGGGCAAGGCGGACGATTCTTCTTTTGACGGGTTTAATTCCCGCGGGTACGATTTGGCCCAAATGCCTTTTGTAAACGACGAAGCCGAAGAATATTTATTAGCCTCCAAATACCCCGATATGCAGGGTAATAATTCTACTATGCTTTACAGTTCGTCCGAAAAAGAGGAGCGCCAGGCGGAAGATGCCGCACAGGCCGAGGAAGAGGCCGCCGGCGATACCTCGTCCGATACGGCTTCTGCGGATTCGTCTTATTCCGGCTATTCCGGGCGCGGTTATTCGGGCCGTGGCGGGGCCAGAACGCCTACGCAAATCGGCCAGTTGGGTTCAGCCAGTATGCGCGGGTCGGGCGGCAGCGGCATTAGTGCCACTTGGGGCGCGCCCAAAGGGGATTTTTCTCCTTATAAAAGTCAGGATAAAGGCACCGAAACCCCTTTGCAGTTAAAAAATACGGATGCCAAAAAGGCTTTATCCCAGTTTGCGCGCGGAAGTGCCGCGGCGGCGGGGTTAAAGGACGGCAAAAGCATAAATGCCAAACGCGCGTTAATGGGTGCCGGAATTAAAGGCAGTGAAGCGTTTTCCGAAACGGGCGCGGTAGATTTGAGCAAAGCGGGCGGCCTTAATTTGGATACCAATGCCCCCGTATCGTCTGCCGACTTATCCAATTTGGATAAAAAGATTGACGATGCCAATCAAAAAGGTAAAGACGAAAAAAAGAAAGAGGATGAAAAATTTGGCAATACCTTGGCGAACGATTTGTGGAAACAAGTGCTTACCAAAGCGGTGGATCTTGGTATGCAACAGTTGAGCCAAGGCATTGATACGTGGATGGCCAATATCTCTGCCAACAAGGCGGGTAACAATTATGCGGCTGAGATTGGTAAAGAAATTTTGAACAAAGATATATCAAAATTAACGCCGGAAGAGAAGAGTTTATTTGCTTCTGCTATGGGTACAACTGCCGATAAGTTACCGCCTAGTGGCTCTGCCCGTTCTCTCTATCGTAAATCTACGGGTGCCGAGGCCCCCGCGGAGCCTGTCCGTCGTACCGCCTCGTCGGATAATCCTTCCGGCGGTACGTCCAGCCCGACGGCTTCCGCAGAAGACGATACTTATAATAAAGAGATGGCTCGCTACAACAAAGAATTGCGCAAAGAAGAAAAGGCTTTTGGCAAGGCTATGCGCCCGGCTTTAAGCAGTGGGGAAGGTGATCTTTCTCGCCGGTACCAAAGCACGCGTGTGGCGGCGTACAATTCCCGCGCTAAACACAGCAAGCAGGAAGTGGTGCCTGTACAAGGGGATTCCAAATCAGGATTCGAAGAAGACGAACGAAAAATGGCAGAGCTGCGTAAGAAGATGGAGTCGTATAAGAAAGAAGCATTGAATGAGCTCGAGCAAGAGGCTAAACGTGAGCGTGAATTGCATGAACGTCAAGAACAAGAACGAATACGAAAATATGGATTGCAGCGAGCATAAAAAATTTAGTTTTTAAGGTTAGGAGGAATTTATGAATATCTTTAAATGGCTGACAGGCCGGGCCGGAAAAATGGCTCTTTCCGCCGCGCAAGCGGTGGGGCTTTCTGCCGTGGTGGGGGTGGCCGGTATTGCCGCTTGGCAATATTTAGATTCACCCGCCGACAACACGGCCTTCAATCCCGCCTCCCAGTACGACCCGGGCGAGGTGGTTTATGTCGCCGGGGCTTCCGGCGGCGCTTACGGTGCCAATGGCGAGGTGGAATCCGCTTTTCGCGCCAAACCTTCCAAGGCGATTGAAATGACCGAAAAAATGACCTTGGCGCAGAAGCAGGCGCAGGCTATGGAGGATGACGTAATTCCCTCTGTTTCCGTGTCTCCCACGCCGTCCGCCTATCAAATGGGTGCAACCGAAGGCTTGGGGATGAACGCAAACGACGGCAAAGGCGAGGGCCTGGACGGAAATCCATTAGCGGCTATACAGGGCACAATGAGCGGTATGAAAGATGTTATCAGCCGTGCGCAGGCACAGGCGCAAGCCCAAGCGGGGGCGCAAAATCCGGAAGAAAAACCGGGTAAAGCCACCTTGGCAAGTGCCAAACGTACGAGTGCGGGTTCTGCCGGGGCAGGGCACGGTCAGGCATTTAATTCCTCTTTTGTAATTCAAAACAGCGGTAAAAATACAGGTTCCCGCGCTGTGGCCGGGGCAGGTTCGCCCGAAGAAGCGGGCAACATTTTTGCTTCCGCGCAGGCGCAGGCCAACCGCACCGTAGAGGGGATGCAAATGCGTTCCCGCTCCAACTTTGGTCCGGGCAATAACTCCTTGGGCGCGGATAAAGAGTTGTCCGTAGGCGACGCCCGCTCGTCCAAAGAGGGCAAAGATTTAGTCTTTATTCAAAAGCGTTCTGCTGATGCGGCCCGTAACCGTAACCGCTCCGCCAACGAAGGCTCCCGCGCGTTCTTGGCAAGCACCAAGGTTTCGGGCGGTATGCGTATTGTCGGCGACACCGTGGCTATCGGGCAAGGGCAAGGCTCTAAGGATTTTGATAATGTAAATGAGGCGAATTTGCGCGGCATTGGCAAGTGGACCCAAAGCGCGGTGGATGAAGCCACTCAGCGTATGCTTGACCGCCAAAACCTGCAAAAATGGCTCTGGCGTGCGATTGCCACTTGCTTGGCCGCAATGATTGCGATTCCGCTGTTAAAGCACTCTTTTTGGGGTATTTTTGCGGCGATTGCTATTTCCGTGGCGGCGTTGGCTGTTGCGGCGATGGCGATTGTTAAGGGTGGCCAGTTTGCCAATAAATGGGGCGGCTCGGGTATGTCCACAACCGTAATGATAGTGGGCGGTTTAATGGCCGCCGGGGTTGCTATGGCTTGGGTTTTTAGAAGAGCCTTTAAGGATTTCTATAAATTTATTGGAGAAAAATTGGGGTTAAAAGGGGCAGATGCCGCTAGTGCAACAACAAAAAGAGCAACGGGCACAGCGGGAAAGATATTTAGACCTGATGCCCTGCCAAAACCTTAAAACGGAAAATAAGGTATGCAAATTGGAAATTTGATTATTGAGCCGTGGAATAAACACAATGCTATTTGGCGTGTGGTTGCGCTTTTGCTAGTAGCGTTGTGGGCGGTATGGGGCGCGGTAATTTATTACGAAAGCGCCCAACTGTCCGCCAAAGTGCGCGCAGAAAAAGAGGCGCAACAGCGCGAGGAGGAACGCTTGGAAAGAGCGGCCTCTTACCGCCGCGCCGCTCTGCAACGGCAAGCGCAGCCGTCCGGCGTGCAAAACGCTGTGGACGCGTTTAAACGGTAAGGAGAAAATTATGAACGTGTTTAAATTTTTAAGAAGCGTCTCCGGCAAGGTGCAACTGACGGTGCTTAATACCTCCGTTACCACGCTTGCTGTGGGTGGTATTGCTTCGGCCACCTTGTTTGGCGTGGGTGCCGAGCAGGGCAAGCAGGAGTTAGCCGTCCGTTCTTTGTCCTCTGTGGCGGGAACAGCCTCCTCTTATGAGGGGTTGCAGGAAAGAAACGGACAACTGACCTCTATTAACATTGTAGATTCCAGTAATAAACTGGCTAATCCGGATGATGTCGCCCGTTTGGGCGATAACGGCTCGGGTAGCCGCTTTGGACTGGATAAAGTAGATAACGTGGCGGGTTCCTTAGGTCAAGCCGTGCAACTTTCCGGCTCTGACGGATTAGGGATGAACGCCAACGTGGCTACGGAAGTGAATAATGCTACCACCGGCGAAGCGCGCCGCTATTCTGCGGGCGGGGCTGTAAACAATGCGGCCCGCCGCGCGGCGGCCAATAACGGGGGGCGGCCGGTCAATACCTTAACGCGCGCCTCTATGGGCTCTGTTTCCGGCGGAAATGTGTTTAACCAAGCCTCCGGCGCCTTGGGTGGCGGACGCTCCGGCTCAAACGGTTCGGCGGGCGGAAGCGATTATCAATTTTCGGGCGCAATGCCTAGCGGGTCTAACTTGGTGTCCGCTATGGACACAGGTTCCGGCGCCAGATTACAGACGACGGGTTTTGTTCCCGGCGGCAGACAGGCAACTATTGCTAGCGGTAAATTTTCCCGCGGCGGAAATGACTTGCAGGCTATTGCCAAACGCTCTGCTGATGTAGCCGGCAACAGCCACCGTGGCGCAAACGAAGGTTCTACGGCCTTTTTGGCGGGTTCCAACAACTCGGGCGGTATGCGCGTGGAAGGTGGTGTGGAGGTCGGCACGACGGGTTCGGCTGATTTTAAAACGCCGACGAACCAACGCTTGAAAGCCGTCGGCAATGCCGCTAAAAAAACCGAAAACGAAGCCAAAGCGCGTCAAAAAGCCCGCAATACGCTTACCATTTTGATGTTAGCCAGCGTGGCGGCTTCTGCGGCGGCTGTGTTCTTTGGTTATAATTTAATTACTGCGGGTAGAAATGCTGTGCCTGTCGGTGTGTGGTCCATTATTGCCGGTTTAGGCATTATTGCGGCGGCAATGGCAGGATGTGTAACTACTATTGTAAAAGCAGGGCAGTATGCCTCGCGCTTTGGAGGGGGGGCTCTTCCCATAGCGGCAAGTATTATCAGTGGTTTGTGTGTCGGTGCTTTGGGCTTTACGATTGCGGCGGCCTTTGCTAACAAAAAGAGCCCGCTTCATACCTTTATGAATAAAATAACGGGCGCAATGAAGAAGTTTGCTATGAAGGAAGGCAAAAATTTTGCCAAGGCAGAAGGCCTTAATCAGTTGAGAAAAGTGGGCACAGATATTATAAACGATAAATAAAACTTATAGGCGGGGGCGTGTGCCGTCCCCGCCTTTTTGCGTGAAATTATGGCAGAACCAAATAAACCGACCGAACAGGAAGAAGATATAAAAACTTTGCCGCTGTTATGGCAAGAGGTTAAAAATCTTGCGCGCTCCAAAAATGTGCGCATTGTGGCGGCGGTTTTTTTGGTTTTACTGTTGTTAGGCTCTGTGGTCCCTGTGGGGAAAATTCCGTTTCTGCGCAATTTGGTGTGGGCTATGGGATATTCGCCCGAGGAAACGGAAAATATATCCTTTTTAAAGGCTCTTTTAACTTGGAACGAACATAATAAAATTATGAACGGCGAACGCCAAGACCCCGACGGCTCCAATGTGTTTGCGGGCGATTCCGGCTCGTTAAAAGAGCAACTGGAAAAGGCTAAGGCTTCCCAACTGTTCAATTTGCGCGCGTTAAACGCTTCCTTAGCCAGACAGGGCCGCGCGCTGGACGCCCTTGCCACCGCATACAGCCAGGTGGATACGGGCGACGGTATTAAGCGCCCGGGAGTGGCCGTGCCCACGAACGCCGTGGCCAAAACGCAGGCCAACTCCACCCAACAGGCCGAGGTGTATTTCGGCACGGATTCCTCCGCTCTTGCCCGCAATCCCAAGGACGGTTTTGATTCCACCCAAACGCTTAAAAAAATTGCCAACGCCAATATTGCAGGCGGTAGCGGTACGGATTGGTTTATGCGTGCAGTAGATAAGGCCAAGAGTATGGACTCGGGCCTTACTGCACTGACCCAAACGCTAAAAAAAGGCGGCGGGCTGACCCCGCTGAATATCAATGCCGATTTTAACACAAACAAAGCCCGCAGAGACTTATATTATGTATGGTTGACGAGTATGGCGGCCAAAAGAGCCAAGAATCCCGGCCTTAGCAAAATGTTGGCGGGGGCGGGTTTTAGCGGGGCGGAAATGCCCAAGCGCGTGTTTGATTCCTCGGGTATGGCCGGAGGAATGGGTATTGACCCCAACAGTATGGTGGCGGAAATGGACAGTATCAAAATGGCCCTGCACCAGGAAGAAATGTGTAACGCCACTTTAAAGGATACGGGCGGGAGCATTGACGAGCAAATTTCCAGTTCGTACGAAGCCATTAAAAGTTTGCCTGGTTCCTTCCCGGCCAGTTGCGACGACGTAAACGGAAATTTTACCAATAATTTGGCAGGCATCCGCAATAGTTGCAAGGCGGTTGAAAAAGCCTATTCCAATTTAAACAGTACCTGCGGCGTGAAAATGAAAAACGCCCAAACCGAAAAATGCACCACCCTGCGCTTGGAAGATAAGTACGATACTTATTCCAATTATTGCGAGCAGGAAAAGGAACGCTGCCAAACTTTGGCTACGCTGGAAGAGCAGGAGTCCTGTATGGCAGCGCGTAAAAAATCGGCTGATTACGAGGGTGTCCGCCCGTCGGATATTGAAGCCACGGTTAATGACACTTTTGCGCGCGGGGCGGACTTCTTTCCGGAGCCGGAGTGGGGTTCGTCTATCGGGGAAGATTTGAAAAATACGAAATTAACCCCTTGAAAAAAGGCGATTTAATTGTATAATAGAAGTAAGGGAGTACGCATAAAGAAAGTTGTTACGGGATGGGTATCCAGTTCCGAACAACGAATTTCTTTATTTATGTATCGGGATAAAAAAATCCCTTGGCTCTGTAAAAAAGGGCCTGACCCAGCAGTTTTATTTTAATAGGAGGCACTTATGCCAGAGGAAAAAGATAAAAAGAAGTCTTTATTCCCCTTTTTAGGCGCGTCTGATGCCAAAAAGGATAATAAAGACAGTTTTACCTTTAGCGATAAGATTAAGAACAGCAAGCCTATGGGTTCTAAATCTTTTGCTAATCGTGTTTCCTCCAAAATCGGGAGCGACGGCAAACCCAGACAAACTCTCTTTGAGAGAACCAGACGGGACGCGCCGTTCTTCATCGCCGCTTTGGTGGCGCTCTTGTTACTGCCGTTCTTGTATAAGTACAGCGGACAAGTGAGCGAAGAACCTATGGTTACTCCCGGGAGTGAGGAATCCGTGTTTGACCCCGAACGGTACGGCTTTGATACCGCCACGGGCAACCCGGACGGTCAAATCGCCCAGTTTGTGGGGCGCGATTCGCTTAGTTTGATTAAAATGGGCGATGATACTTCCGCTACGGACGAAGTAACCAATGATTATATTCCTTCCCACGACGGGTACGACGCTTCACAAGAATCCTCTACCAGTACGGAAGTGGAAGAGAATAATACTAACATTTATAAACGTGCCGCGGCTCCTGCCACGCGTGCGGCTTTCCGCCGTGCGGCTACCAAAATCAATCCGCTTTCTTCCGCTGGTTTAACCTCCCGCGGCGGTAGCAGATTGGGTGTAGGCATGTGGGGCGGCGGTATGAAAACGGCTGCCCGCAAAGTGGGTGCCTCCGGTCCGCGCAACAGCCCTAAGCCGGTTTCCTTGCAGCCCTTGCAGGCGGCGGGTAAACCGTCCAGAACCTCTTTTGGTAATGGGTCTGCGGCCGAAGCCAGACGCTCTAAGGACGCTATGTCCAAAGCCAATGCTATGCAGGCGTTAATGGACGCGCAGATGAAGCCTGTCCAACCCGGCAAAATCGGCGGTTTGGGCGGCGGCAATTTTGGCCCCGGCGGCGGTAAAGGCAATTTGGACCGCAAATTCACCTATAACGGCAAAGAACCCTGGTGGTGGGATATGATGAAAACCCGCGCCCAGAAAGAATGGGAAGCCGAATTTAACCGCAAATGGGACTGGATTAAGTGGAAAGATCAAATGTTGCAGGGCTTCCTCAACGGTATTTTCTCCTGCTTGGCAACGGGTACCGACGATTGGTCTATGGGTAAAATCTTCGGTGCGGCTGCTGATGCGGGAAGTGAACCTACTTGCTGTGGTAAAAAAGCCAGCAAAATTGCGGGTTTGATTAAGCAACAAACAGGCCTTGCTTTTGGCAAAGAAGGATGCAATAACTATGTGAGTTATGTAGGCAAGGACAAATGTCCCGGCGGTTGGAACGACGGTAACAAAAATTCTGTTACCTTGGGTCCGATTGCCCAGCGTGTGGACTGCCTGAGCAATGGTTTTGGTGCTTCGTTTGGCAAAATGTGGAGCAAACTCTTTGGTAAAAACAAAGGGACCTTTGCCGAAGCCGGCGACTGCAACACCTTTGCCAAAGACGGTATCTATACCGCCGACTTTGACAGCACCAAAGATGCCGGCAAATGGACCGTGTTCCACTATGTGGTAGGTATTCCTACTAATAGATTGTCTGCTTACTATCAAATGACACCTACCAAACAAGCGCAAGAATTGGTGGTGGGTTACATTGATAAAGGTACTACATTTAACAGCAACATCTCGGCAATGACGAAACGCAAAAATTTTGTACCGTTGTTTGTGGAAAGCGTTGCTATTAAAAATAAAAAGATTAGAAAAGATAAACCCGCGCCTACTAAGGCTTCTACGGGTACGGCTACGGCTGATGCCGCTTCCGGCACCGAAGTAGCCCCCGAAGAGGTAGAGGCTTTGCAAACGCCTATTAAATACACCAAATTCTTGGGTGTATTGCGTAAAGGCGGTATTATGAAAGATGCGGGCGAAACCGACGCCAAAGATTCTTTGTCTGTTTCCACCAAAGGTGCCAAACAGGGCAAAGGCTTTGTAACGGGTGCGCGCTGTCCGTATCCGTTGGTGCGCATCACTTGCGAAAACCACGCCACGGTTTCTAACCAGGGTGCTAAGATTAACGGTATGCCGTACGCTCATCTGACGTTTACCAACGGTATGTCGGGTGATATGGCTTACAACCTTATGAAATCCCGCTTCCTGATTTCGTATTCTGTTCAGGGGCAAAATAACGATGTGGCGCAGGCAATTACCACCTCTACGGATATTGCACAAGGCCAGTATTATGATATCCCGCATATGGATATCCAAAAGTACACAGGTTCGTGGAGCACGCAAATGACGGGCCCCGGTTTTGTAACCAACTCGTTGGGTACAGAACGCACGTCTGATTTGTCCGAGGGTTACCAAGTAATTGCAAACTCCGCCAATATCAAAAAGTTGCGCGGTTCGGATAGAACAAACCCGTCCAACCGTACGATTATCACTTGGGAAATCCGCCAGTGCGACAGCCTGTCCGTGGACGGCGAAAGCATTAATAAAGGCGGCTGCCAAAATGGTGTAATCAAAGAACGCGACGAGAAAGGCAAAGTTACGGCTATTTTGGGCCAAGACCGTCCGGGCCGTGTAGTCAGCACCGCTACCTGCGTGTATGACGACGGCGGCGGAGTTATGGAAGTTCCTGGTTTCCCGACGATTACGGACGATAATCCTGTGGACAATGACCCACCCGTACAGCCGGAGGCTCCTAAACCGGAACCTGGTAAGGTAAAATTGGACTTGGCCAACTACCTGAGTGGTAACGGCGGTATCCCGGCAAAGTATAATGAACAGGGCCGTAAAGATGTCGGTTTAACGATTCCTACGGACTTCGGGTTCAACACTTCGCTGAATAGTGCTAATTGCCGTGCCGTGGGCTTACAGCGTTTGGCTAAAAAAGATGCTGCCCAGGCTGTGTTTAATAACTCTGCTGCCAAGAGTTATGTGGACAGTGTATTGGCGGCGGTCAATGCCGATCCTGCACTGACGGCTAAAAATACGGAAGTGGTACACTCTGGGGAAGTAAGCGTAGGCCAGTTGGTAGATGCTATGACGATTGCCTATCAAAAGAACTTGCTTAACAGAGAAGTGCCGATAGAGGTTGTCTGCTCCTTGGGTAAAACCATTGGTTATACCTCTGTGGACCCGGATGCTCGTGTCCTCAGAAATGTTTGGAGAAACACCTTTGGTGCGTTTGCCGCTTATACTGGTGTGAACTCGTCCTTCTATCCAGCACCTGTTGTTCCTGGTGAGGATGGTAAAGAGTATGCAGATCGCCGTTTCTGGGGTTGCAATGATATTAAAACCTCGGCTAGGACAGCAGATGAAGAAAAAAATGCTGATGGCACTCTTTACAAAATGTCCGTTGACGGCTGTAAGAAAAGTCCAAGAGATGCTAGATGTCGTTTGAAAAACATCGTTATCAGAAATGGACACCACTATGGTAATTATAACTGGAACGGAAAATATGGACCGCTGGGCCAGGTTCGCAGAAGAGACGGCGATTATGACCGCAATGCTTATAAGAAGGCGTTGGAAGAAGGCGGTTGGACCACCAATGCGGACGACCCAAATGCTTTCCCGTTGCACGCGATTGCCGATGTGGTGGAAAGAAAATTCGGATTTACTCGTAAGCAGAGTTTGACTGCTGATGAGTTAAAAACAGAAGATGTTGCCGGATTGGACGATTACAACCGTAGAGAATATGTAAAGGCGTATCGTAATATTTTCAATGATGTGGATAAGGCCGGTTGTCAGTTGGATGATGCCGGAACTATGCCGGTTGCCGATGCCTTGCGTTACATTGGAGCGGTTTGCACCAATGGTAAAAACAAAAAGCCAGGCAATGGAATGGTGAAATGCGGTACCGTGGATAAAGTGGCTAAACATCCTGGTTCTCGTACCTTGACGCAAGAACAGCAATAAACAGTTGTTTTAAAGTTGTACTACCCCGGGGGGATAAAACCTCCCGGGGTTTTTTCTTTGTCCTTTTTCCCGTCATCCTGGAAAGTCGTAGTCCAGGATCTGTTGTTATTAAAAAAAGAGGAAAACAACGGATTCTGGACAGAAACCTTCCAGAATGACTTTGTTAAATAACGACACGACAAACAGCCCAAGCAGTAGATTCTGAAACCCTGCGGGCCGCCAGTTCCGGATGACCCCAATTTTTATAACGGCCTTTTTGTTGTTTTTTTGCCGTCATCCCCGAGTGTTTCTGTCGGGGATTCGTTAATCACTGCCTGGCGCATAGAGTAGCCGCCCGCAGGGCAACTAACCCATTTCCAAGCGTTTAAAATGTCCCCAGTTCGGGTAGAATATTAGTAGATACCCGGTCTGTTTGTTTATGGGAGGACAAAATGACAA
Source organism: Candidatus Avelusimicrobium fimicolum (assembly GCF_021632165.1). Classification (NCBI taxonomy): domain Bacteria; kingdom Pseudomonadati; phylum Elusimicrobiota; class Elusimicrobia; order Elusimicrobiales; family Elusimicrobiaceae; genus Candidatus Avelusimicrobium; species Candidatus Avelusimicrobium fimicolum. The sequence goes on along the minus strand of NZ_JAJWTS010000001.1, from coordinate 15,993 downwards.
CCGCGCTAAAAACGAAAACAATGTGGAAAAAAGCCCCTGTCGGGCCTTGTTTGGTTATCCGCCGTCTGATTGACCGCCGTAATGCCGGGGCTATGCAACCGTTTTGTTGGTTTGCCGTTTGCTATTGCAGTCCGGATTTTGAGCGGTCCGATATCTTGCCGCCCTCAGCGGTAGCGGGTATGGACCGTTTAAACTATTTGGTAACCGGGCCAAGCGAAGAAGCGGAACTGCTAGACGAATTAGCCAGCCAAGGGGGTGTTTCCCGCTGGATAAATACCATAGGCGGGCTTACACGCCGTACCCCGGCCAAAACCGTTTATGTTTTAAATGCGGAACTGTGGCTTGCCTCCGCTGATATATCCAAAAAGCCTCAAAACTTGCAGACAGAGAGCGAAAATGTCCCTTTGGTGGTTGGATACCACGGAGCAGATGTTCGCGTTCTCTGCGGTAGTTTTGAGGGCAAAACCGGGCCTTTTAACCCCTCGTGTGGGGAAAGTTTAATGTTGGATATTACCTTGTCGCCGGGTGCCGCGTTTACTTATCCGGTTCCGCCCGAAAATAATACCTTGGTATATGTGTTTGGGGGGCGGGCGCATTTTGGCGAAGGGGAAGACCTGTTTTTCGGCAAGGATTCTTTTTTGCATATGTACGGCGGAACAGTAACCGCCTACACCTTGCAGACGGGAGCCCGTTTTTTACTCCTTTCTGCCTCTGCGGAAAAGACAAAGAACTTGAATTTTAATAAAATACCATTAAAGTAAAAGGAGGGAGAAAATATATATGAAAAAATGGATACTTGTGTTATGCTGTGCGTTACTTGCAGGCCCGGCGGCCGCTCAAATCCAACGCTCTTACCATTATGGCGTGGTGCCGACGGAAAATATTACTACTTTTGAAGTTAATCCCTCGCTTACTACGATTGACGACAGCGCAGGTATTTCGTCCAGCCAAGTTACCTTAAAGACATACCGTGTGATTAACCCGCGGTATAACTGGGGAGTGGAAGTACCGCTTGCGCGTTATGAATCACCGGAAAAATCGGTTAGCGGTTTGGGGGATGCTCTTGTCAGTATGTCGTGGCTGAATCCGCAGGCGGACGGCGAGTTTGGATATGGCGTAAAAATGGAAATGTTTGTGCCCACGGCTACCGATAAACGCTTGGGGACAGGTAAGTTGCAGGCCAGCCCGTCCGTGTTTATTTTGCGTAAATTTTTTGACGGTGCTTATGCGGCCTTGGGATATAAGTTTTATATTTCTGTGGTGGGGGACCACGCACGCGACGATATCAATATGGGCCGTGTGCGCCTGAACGTGGGCTACACCTCGCCTAATGAGTGGTGGGTGCTGACAAACCTGTATTATTATATGGACTATGAACACAGCGGACTGGCGGAGTTTATCCCCGAGGTGGAAGTAGGAACATTGGTTAATGACGGTACGGCCTTTTATGCCAATGCCAGTACGCACGGTTCGGGAAATTGGAAAACGAAAGATTGGAGCATAAGTATTGGTTTTAAATTGTTGTATTTATAGGCGCAAGAGGAATATCAAAACAGCCCCGGGCATTTTTGTCCGGGGCTGTTTTTCAATTCAGTTAAGCCATTAGTCGGCTTTGTGTTTGACGGGTTCGCCGTAGTACGCTTTCAGATACAGGTCCTTAATTTCGCTGATAAGCGGATAGCGCGCGTTGCCGCCGGTGCACTGGTCGTCAAAGGCCAATTCGGAAAGTTTATCCAAGTTATCCAAGAATTCCTTTTCCGGGATGCCGTATTCTTTGAGGGATTTCGGAATATCCAATCTGTTTTTGAGGTCCGTAATCATCTCAATCAATTTTTCCACTTTGGCATCTTTGTCATCACCCATATTGTTATGGGGGAGTAAGAAGTCCACAATCTTGGCATAGCGGCCCTTCACAAACGGGTATTTGTACTGCGGGAACAAGCCCTGTTTGGTCGGTTTATCCGTGGCGTTGAACTCAATGACATACGTAAGCAGGAGCGCGTTGGCCAAACCGTGCGGAACGTGGTACATAGCACCCAATTTATGCGCCATAGAGTGGCACAGACCCAGGAACGCGTTAGCAAAAGCCATACCGGCAATGGTGGCCGCGTAGTGCATTTTTTCGCGGGCATTTACGTCTTTGGCACCCAAGGTATAGGATTTTTCCAAATATTTGAATACCAAGCGCATCGCTTCTAAGGCTTGCCCTTCCGTAAAGTTCGTGGAATAGACGGAGGTGTAGGCTTCAATCGCGTGAGTCAATACGTCCAAGCCGGACCAAGCCGTCAGTTTTTTGGGCATACCGAGTACAAATTCCGGGTCAATGATAGCCATATCGGGTGTTAAAGCATAGTCCGTAATAGCGTATTTGGTGCCGGTTTTTTCGTCGGTAATAATGGTAAACGGCGTAACTTCGGAGCCGGTACCGGACGTGGTCGGGATAGCAACCATCGTGGCTTTTTTGCCCAAGGGCGGAGCCGCGTAAATGCGTTTGCGGATATCCATAAAGCGCATAGCGATATCTTCAAAACTGGTGTCCGGGTTTTCGTAAAGCAGCCATACCATTTTGGCTTCGTCCATAGCGGAACCGCCGCCGAGGCCGATGATGATGTCCGGCTGCCAGGAGTTGGCAATAGCCAAGGCTTCGTTTACGTTGGCAATGTTCGGGTCCGGCAGCACGTTGGAAAATACGCGGAACTTGATGTTCAGGCTTTCCAAAACGTCCGCAACGGCGCGAACGTGGCCCAACTGTTCCATCGTTTTATCCGTAATGATGTACGCACGTTGTTTCCCGGCCAGTTCGGCCAAGGCTTGCGAGAGCGCACCGCGTTTAAAATAAATTTTGTGCGGCACTTTGTACCAGTACATATTTTCGCGGCGTTCCGCGACGGATTTCACGTTCATAAGATGTTTTACCCCAATGTTTTCGCTGACGGAGTTGCCGCCCCAAGAGCCGCAGCCCAACGTCAAAGACGGAGCGAGTTTGAAGTTGTACACGTCGCCGATAGCACCCTGGGAGGAGGGAATATTAATCAGCGTGCGGGCAGTGGGCATATCCTTAAAGATGTCAATGTGTTCTTCGTTGGATTCGTCGGTATAAAGTACCGAGGTGTGGCCTGCGCCGCCGTAGAGAATCAAATCGCGGGCGAGTTCAACCGCGTGGTTAAAATCTTTGGCGCGGTAGAAAGCCAACACCGGGGAGAGTTTTTCACGCGCAAAGACTTCTTCGTCGTTTACTTCGCTGGCTTCGGCGATTAAAATTTTGGTTCCGGCAGGAACTTTAATACCGGCCATTTCGGCGATTTTCATAGCGGACTGGCCCACAATGCCGGAGTTAAGTTTGCCGTTTACCACAATGGTTTCAGCCAATTTTTTGCGGTCTTTTCCCGTTACAAAATGGCAGCCGCGGGCGATAAATTCCGCTTTGACCTGGTCGTAAACGGGGTCTTCCACCACTACGGACTGTTCGCTGGCGCAAATCATACCGTTATCAAAGGTTTTGCTCATAATAATAGAACTGACGGCCATTTTGATATTGGCGGTGGCATCAATGACGGCCGGGGTGTTGCCCGCGCCTACGCCCAAGGCCGGTTTGCCGGAGGAATACGCGGCTTTTACCATACCGGGGCCGCCGGTGGCGAGAATCAGGTTAATGTGCGGGTGGTGCATTAAAGCGTTGGAAAGCGGCATTGTCGGGTTTTCAATCCAACCAATGATGTCTTTCGGCGCGCCGGCTTCTACCGCCGCATCTAATACAATTTTGGCCGCGGCGATGGTGCATTTTTTAGCGCGCGGGTGCGGAGAAAAAACGATACCGTTGCGGGTTTTTAAAGCCAAAAGACTTTTAAAAATGGCGGTAGCCGTCGGGTTGGTGGTGGGAACGACACCGGCAATTACGCCGATAGGTTCCGCCACTTTGCGGTAACCGAAGGCGTCGTCGTCGGACAGAACGCCGCAGGTTTTGGTATCTTTGTATTGGTTATAAATGTATTCGGAAGCGAATTGGTTTTTGATTACCTTGTCTTCCATTACACCCATACCGGTTTCTTCCACAGCCATTTTGGCTAACGGAATACGTTGTTGCGCAGCGGCAATAGCGGCCGCGCGGAAAATCTTGTCCACCTGTTCTTGCGTATAAGTAGCATAAATGCGCTGGGCGGCTTTTACCTTATCCACGACCTGGGTCAAATGTTCCATTTCTTCGGGAGTGGCAACAGCCGGAGCAGCGGCAACTTTCTTTTCCGCCATAATTTTTTATTCTCCTTTAAGTGTTTAAAATACCTGTTATAGATATTTCGTTATCTATATTTTAACTTTTGGGGAATTTAAAGTCAATAATACCTCTGGAAAGGCTTTCTTTAAGGCTTGACAGAAGCAATTTAAAAAAGATAACATAGATATCAAGATATCCAGTAACTTACGACGGAGAAATTTTATTTATGAGCCTTTTTCACCGCAAAAAAGAGATTAGTGCCCAAACCATACGCCGCCTGCCCCAATACCTGCGTATTTTTTACAACTTGCACACTTACGGGCGGGAATTGGTTTCTTCCACCACTTTGGCAGAGGAAACGCAACTGCTACCGATTGTGATTAAAAAAGATTTACAGGCTGTCGGCGCACCCAGTAAACTGCGTGCGGGGTTTAAAGTTGCAGGAACCATAGCGGTTATTGAAAAGTTTTTAGGCTGGAATAATTTAAACAAGGCTTTTCTGGTGGGTGCGGGGCATTTGGGGTCGGCTCTGTTGGGGTTTGCCGGGTTTAAAAACCACGGCCTTGAAATTGTCGCGGCGTTTGATACTCATCCGGAAATAGTGGGTAATTTCCTGCACGGTGTGCGCGTGTATCACACCGCGCAACTGGCCAGTATTATTGAGCGGGAAAATTTAAAGATAGCCATTTTGACAGTTCCTGCCGAGGCTGCCCAAGGCATTACGGATACATTGGTGGCGGCCGGTATTAAAGCCATATGGAATTTTGCACCCGTTAATTTAACGGTGCCGGAGGGGGTAATCGTGCAAAAGGAGGATATATCTTCGGGCTTGGCGGAACTGTGCGCCAAGTTGAAGCGTTAAGCCGGTTTTTCAGCGGAGATAAAACAGCCCCGGGCATTTTCCCGGGGCTGTTTGTCAAATACTTACTTATATAAAACTGCGCGGAACTCGGCGGTTTTATTAATGTTTTTAAACATCCAGCCCTTTTGGTCCTCGTCGTAAAGTGAGTCAAAATTTTTAAAGTTGCGCCGCACTGCTTTATCCAAATTATCAAACATATTTTTGCGGTCTTTTTTGGCTATCCAATATACGCCTGCCAGGTTTACATACGGGGTCGGGCTTGTTCCGTCCAAACGGATAGCAGTTTCCAAATCCGTCTTGGCACCGTTCCAATCTTTAAGTTGCATTTTTACAAAGCCGCGGTTGTTGTACGGAATAGCCCATTTGGGCGAAAGTTCTATGGCGCGGGAATAATCTTCGGCCGCGTGTTTAAAATCCTTCATTTCTTCATAGACAAGCCCCCGGCGGTTAAAAAAGATTGCTTCGGGCTGTAATTTTAAAAGGGTGGTATAGTCCGCCAGAGAGGCTTCAAAATCACCCATATCTTTAAATGCTCCTGCCCGGTAGCGATACGCAGAAGCATAGGCTTCGTCGCGGTTGATTGCCTTGCTGTAAGCGGAAACAGCCTCGTCTAACCGGCCTTGTCCGGAAAAAATGCGCCCCTGCCAATAGTGTAAATCAGCCGAATCGTTACCGGCCGCCTGCTGGGCAGCTATCAACTTTTCTGCCGCCGGATAGCGGTATGCTCCTAAATACACCGGGATTAATTCGCGCCCCAGCGTTACGGACGGGGTGCGCTTGCCCAAATATTTTTTATAATCTGCAAGAGCCAGTTCGTACTTGTTTAGGGCCGTGTTGGCCCGAGCGCGCGCTAAGTAAAAATCCCGGTGGGCAGGTTTTAACGAAATGGCTTTCGTCAGGTCTGTTTGTGCGAGCGACGCCCGCCCTGCCTGCATATAGGCCAATCCCCGGGCATAATAGCGGAAAGGGTCCTTGGGGCGGAGCGATACCGTTTTGGAATAGTCGGCCAAGGCTTGGTTGATTTTACCGCTTGCCAAATACGCATCGGCGCGGTAGTGATAGGCATCTGCCAGTTTGGGTGCTTTGGAAATGGCCTTATTTAACAATTTAATTTGTGCGGCGGGGTCCGTTTGTTGTTTGGCGCGGTTTAATAACTGCAAGCCCGTTTCCGCCGAGGCTGAAAGGGAAATAAACGAAAAAAGAAGTAGCAGTAAATATTTTTGAATCATATTATTTTAACCAAAACACAAGTAAAAAATTAAGTATAAGGGCCACTATGCCCACTATATATAAGAATATCAAAAGTAAGGTGGAAAATAAACGCAAATTAAGAAAAATCGCGCCCACCAAAGTTGCCCGCCCCGCAAATAATTTACCCAGTTGCACCGTTTGACCTGAAATTTTAACCAAGCGGGAAAGCAGTACAGAACGCATCGCCAGCGAAGTTACCCCTAACAAAAGCCGTGTTAAAGCGCGCCCGAAAGAGGTTTTGCGCCTTTGGTTAAATTCGCCAAACACCTCCCGCACACTGCCGGATACAATTACCTTGGCTTGGTCCTTCGCGAGGCTTTCGTTCATATCGTCAATTTTATGGGCGGCGGCTTGTTTAACTTGGTCCAGCGTATTATCAATAAATTCTTCCCAAGTAGCACAAGCGATGCGCAGGGCAAACGCGCACGCGGTAATAAAGGAATAAGCAAAGGCGGCTAAACCGTAGCCCAAAAAGAGCGCGCCGACGAGAATAAACTCCGCCGGAGGGGGCAAATGCACAGGTGCCAAAACAAATGAATAAACGCTGTACACCGATATAATAAACAGCCCTAGCCCGGCGGCTAGATGTGGCAGAAAAACTTTGCGCAAAACATCCGCAAGCCCCTGCAATGCTTGTGCAAATAAGGCTCCCGCTGATGGCTGGAAATTAGTCATTATTCCCGTGGCAACAGCCACAGCATCCGCCGCAAATGTGGCCTGCGGATTTTTTTACCGACGGAACACGGTCGGATACTTTTACGACTTTTCCTAATTTTTTATCGTACACATAGGTACCTGTTTTTGCTTCGTTCATACTGTTATTATAGCAGTTTGGAGTGTTTATGCGAAAAGAAAATGATATAATACATATATAGATTTACGACGGAGAAATAAGTTTTTATAAAACCCGTTGAAAACTACAAACAAAAATGTTAAAATAATTAGGTAGTAATTAATCCGCGAAACAAAATCCGATTTAAGCGCCCATAGCTCAATGGATAGAGTGTCAGCCTGCGGAGCTGAAGATACAAGTTCGATTCCTGTTGGGCGCACTTTTAGAAACCACGCGAAAGCGTGGTTTTTTTGTGCGCACAAGCGAACTTGTTTCCCTGTAGTATGCGGGGGGAAAATAGAACCCGTTTTAATGGTAGATATTATAAAAAGCGCAAAAAGCGAGTTTGTGGTAGAGGTAGGCCGGGTGGCCCTCCTATTGACATCCTGTATTATAACCATTACAATAAAAATAAGGAGTTCTCTATTATGAAAAAACTATTTATTTTACTGGTAGTTTTTTTTGCTACCTGCATAAATACTTATGCGTCTAATCATTCTGCCGGAAAAAACTCGGATGCAGAATATGCGTCTTGCAATATTCAGACTATGTTGACCGACCCTAAAAGTACCCAATGGTTTAGGCCCCAATGTGTACGGATATTAGCCACGCGAGTGGAACGGGGGAACATGAGTCAAAACGAGAAAGAACAATTAAAAAAAGTGCTTGTTCCCGCCTTTTACAATATTATGGAGCAGTATGTTTATTTAACAGGGGATAGAGCAAAAGAAGAATCCCCCTATTTTATGGCTTTATACAAAAGTCTTACGCAGTTGGCGGACGCAAAAGGCACATATGGATTGGTGCGGAGTGATGGTTTTATGTTCCTTGAAAAAGGAAAGAAAGTAGAAGTAAGATCCACCCAAGCGGAAATTGTTGGGAAAAAGCCTGCTGTGTTTAATTTTGGTAAATTAACTGGTGATGTCTTGAATAAAAAAGTAGAGTTAAAGTTAGCCCAAAAGGAAGAGGACCCTTTTTGGGGAAAGAAAAGAGCTCCCGGCGAGTTGACGAAGGGTTTATCCGACGGGAAAGACGGGGGAATTGTTCCCGCGTTTGATGTAAGCCATTTGGAAAGCGTATTTTTGTTTGAACAAGATTCTAAATTAGAAGAAAAAGATTTTGTTTTTGATGTTCAAATTCTAAACAATATGTTAAAAGAGCGTCGTGATTTTAGACCCTTGTTGACTTTTATGGCCGAAAACGCCTCTTTTAACAAAAAACATATCAACTATATACCGCCCCGCTTTGTGCGGTTGGTGTTGGCGTATTATGCGGAAAGTTTGTTCCCTGCCGAGCAAACCAAACTGATGGATTAGGTTACCAACCCTAAGTATTCCAAGCCATTCCGCTTTTTGGCCGCTACCGTAGCTGCCGCTTATGCCTATAATGACGATTATAAGGATTTTTACGAAGGAAAATTCAGTTATTACCCGCAAGAAGCCGTTGCTATTCTTGAAGTTTTGCGGACCGTCAAAACCGACAATCCGAAGGAAACGGTACGGCTTGAACTCTTGGGTAACAGGGTGTTCCGGTATGTGAAAGGCCAACTGCTTCTTCCCGTGGAAAAAAACAAAAAAACTGAGTGGCTGGAGAAGGCAGCGCTTGGCAGGGCGTTGGACAAAACGATTTCAAGCGCAGAATTTATTTCTGTGGCGAGTGCCAGCGCGCCGGAAACCCTGCTTACCGCCGGGGGGATCTTGGTAATTGGCGGCGCTGTTTACGGTGCTGTTTACACCGTATCTGATGCGTTGTCTCCCATGTACCGCGCGCAATTTCACGACCTGTTGGATCGGCTGACATCTGTGGAAGTGCCGGAAACATATGTGCCGGAAGACCTGAAAGCAAAATATCCAATCGTAAACGGAAAAATTCGTGTTCCTGTGAAAGAGGGCTTCGCTCAAACCTTACCGCCATCTTCTTTGCAAGGGGAAGTTTATGAAGATATAGAATTGGACGAGTTGGGCGAGCGTGCAGCCGTACAAAATTTCATCGTTTGGTCGGATGCTTATTATACTAAGATTGGTGAGGATGCCCGGTCCGTTTCAAGAACATCAAATAAAAAAAATATTACTTGTGTTTACTCTTATACCCCGCCGGATCGCCAGTGGCAGTTGAATCAGTTATCTGCGGTGGCAAATCCCGGGGATACTCTTTCAAAGGTCCGCTTGCAAAAACTGTACCAATGTATGAGCGGAACGAGTTATTGTAAAGGGCAAACCAAAAGAACCGCACGGAAAAACAAAAACTCTAAAGGCAAAATTGATTTTTCTGAATGTGCCGCGGTAGATCTTGATAAAATACAGGCACCGCCGGAATGTCAAAAAGACTTTAAAGAATTAGCTGCTGCCTGGAAAGTTTCCCGCTCCTTTCAAGAGCCTAGCGGCCTCAGGTTATATACGCGAGCCATTTATAGGCCCCTCTATGGAGGGTGGGTGCCGGAGGCAGAAATTTCTATCAAAACGCTAGATGGACTCCATAAAGTGCTAGCGCAGTGGATATATGATCAAATTTTTGATAAGTTTAGTATTCTTATAAAGAGTGAAAAGCCTCTTTCTTTGGGAAGAAATGCCTTCTACCGCAATGGGGCCCATGAATGGAGCAGATGGTATGACGAAAATTTACAGAGTGTATCTAGAGATAATTCCACATACCAACATTTTCATTATGAAGAGATGAAAACGTATCAAAACAATAAAAATTATGTTTGTAATCATGTGATTTTTGTGCACAAATAAGCCCCCGTGGTAGTTTGCGGTGATAAAAACGGTTTAGAAAGAGGTTTTGTCTGTAAACGACCCGTCCGGCATTTGCTATGATTGCTTGCCGTTGGTTACATACACGTTAGGTATCCCTTGCTTGCGGGGTTCCTCTTGGGCTTTATGTACCGAACGGCTCGCAATACGGGGCAGTTTTATAGTTAAATCCGTCTATACTAAATTGAATTTACGCGCTTTTTGGCACGGTTTAACTTTTGTTCATCTCCAAACAGGTGTACATATTATAACGAAAAGTGTTATATTGTGTACACCTTTCTTTGGGATAGCCCATATACGGAATTGTGTACCTCGCTCGGCCTGCACCTATTAACCTACGGCTAGGATTACATCTAAATTGTAGTAACTTGTACTATAATCCCTTCTATCAGTGGCAGTTGTTCGGAAAATCCGCACAACTGATTATTTCCTTCTTCAAAGATATGCTTACTAATATTAGATTTGCTTGATTGAAATAACTCTACCAGTTGAACTTGGATCCTCCATACAATTTCATTGGACAAGGTTGCTTTTGGTTTAGTTTTTCTATCTTTGGCTTGATAAATAAGAGCCTCTTTTTTTCCTTGGTGCGGCATTTAGCGGGTTTGAGGACGGTCAACAAAAAGGCTATAAAGGTCAAAAAGAGGTATCCGGCAAGGCCGTACGGAAAACGGAACTCGCCGAAAGCAAAGAAATTAATCAGCCAAAAAATATCCTATTTAAAAGCGTGGGGGACTACATAGAACGGTTTAACGCCGTCAAAAAGGATTGCTTCCAGAGAATTTTTTTCTCCTCGTAAGGGCGCGACGCATGGGCGGGGCTAGTGGAGGGGAGAAGTACGCAAATTTTGCCGCAGTCGCCAAAGGCGCGTTTAAAATGGTTCCGCGCGGCCTGCCCGTTAAATAATAGGGTGTGTACGCGGGGATATTTTTTAAATAAAGTGGGAAAATCGTTGGGTGTGGGTTCCGTTATATTCCCGTCTAAACTGCCCTCTCGTTGGCAGGCGGCCAAGGCATCCCATAGGCCAATGCCTTTGGCGAGCAACACTTGTTTTTTATCTTCATAGTTTTGGGGTATGCGCCCGCCGGCGAACAGGTCAAAAATAATTCTCCAAAATTGGTTGTATTTGTAAGCGTAATATTCCTGCGCTTTTAAAGAGGCCGCTCCCGGCATACTGCCAACCACCAGTACGCGGGTTTTGGAATTAATAAGTGGGGGAAAACTGTAAAGCATAAAATTCCCGGGGCTTCTAAAAACCCCGGGCAAAAGTTATTCTTTTGTTACTTGATAGGGCGTTAAGACAAGCGTTTTGCCGTCTTGGCCTAGGCTGGCGCGGAACCAAAGCGGAAAACCCATAGGCCCTTTGAGCAAGACCGCTACCGCTGTAAATTGTTCGGGTTTGATGTCTTCTTTAAACGTGTAATAGCCGGACACCGGGTCCTTGTCGCGCATACCGTGCGCAGTTACCACCACAGGCACTTTGCCTTCTTTAAAACTGTTATTTTGGGCATAGTGCGCGGCTTCCTGCGCATCAATCGTAAAGTTAATGGCTTTGGCTTCGGACATTTTATCTAATAGCGATTGGGACATCCCCGGCGAGGCAAGGCCGCCCATCGCCAAAGCGGTGTTATACCAGTCAGAAGCCCCACCGGCATCTTCCAAAAGGACACCCTTTTGCAGGACTTTTACAAGCCCTTCTTCCGTCAGCCCCATACCGCGGTGCAAATAAATGTTGCGGTTCGGGTGTGGCAGCGCGGGAATGGCACCCTTGTACCCATCCAATGTCAAATCTTTAAATGTTTGCGTGTGAATAGATCCGTCGGCTTGCAATTTGGGCCAAGCGGGTTGGGCTTTGTTAGCACCCAATTCCACGGCTTTGCGCAAGGCTTGCTGACGAGACAGCCCTTTTAATTCATAGACTTTTACCACCACGCCTGGGAACTGCTGGGCCAAACGCGTGGAAAAGGATACCGTGCTTGCGGCGGCTGCGGCTTTGCCTGCGGATTTGGCCCCCGCCTCACTGGCTTTTAGGACGGTAGAGGTGGCTTTTTCGGCCCCTTTGCTTGCCTTTACCAAATTTTGCGCTTGAAGTGGCGCAGATAAAAGCAAGGCGGCAATAATAGGCAAAAGAAATAGGGTGCGTTTCATAAAAAACTCCTTACTCGGGATTACTTATAGTATAAGGGCCCTCGGCTAAAAAACCATAGGTCTTTGGACCTATAATCCGGAAACATCAAACAGATACGGGTTAAGAGTAAAGCCGTCCTCTTCTGCTTTTATCCGGCACCATACGGTTCTGGCGCCGATTTTTAAAGCGGCGATAACTTCTTTAATATTTTCTGCCGGGATATCTCTTCCCACGTGTATGACATTTCCGTGTTCTGGCAATCCTTGTACGCGAAGCACGACGATAATGTCTTTGCTGTGGTGCTGTTTAGCATAGTAAACAGCGGTGTTCGGATTGCTGGCCAAAGAGTTAAATTTCATAGAAGAAACCGTTCTGACCATACGCGGGTCCCCACTGACATAAGCCATTGTTCTGTTGTTGCTGAACTGGCCCACATCTTTTAACAGAAGTCCGTTTTCCATAATGTTGCGCAAGGCCGCTCCGTCTGCGGGCAAACTTAACGCGCGGTACATATCCTGCGGAGTTTCTTTCCACGGGGTTTCGGCGGGGAGAGTTTTTAAATCGGTTTTGTAGGCCGAGAAATCATTAATTTCTAACGATAAATCTGTGTGCAAAACTTGTGGCGGCAACTGGACGGCTGGGGTTCTGCCCATCAAGCGTTTTAAAGTGCCAGTAATGCTGGACAAGCGGGACGTCGTTGCCTTGGAAGTCTGTGCGGGCGTGGGCGTAGAAATTTTAATTTGTTCGGTAATCTGCGCCAGTTTTGCCTGTTGGAGCATCACTTTCGGCATAGCATTGGCTACTCCGCTGGTAACCGCTCGTCCAGCCTTGGCGGCGGAACTGACCGCGACTTCGCCCGCCTTTGCACTAGCCTTGGCGGCGCCTTCAACCAACTTGCCTTGGGCAAACGCCAGATTTGCCGTGCAAGCGGATAAAACAAAAATCAAAAAAACAGTTAATTTTTTCATATATATATTATATAGAAAACAAGGGAATAAAAAACAGGGTCAAAGGGCCTATCCTCGCGGTGGGTCCTAATGCGAGTGTTTTAGACGGTGAAATGGAAAAACTGTTTGATTTTGTGAATAATGACTCAACTGATAACGTGATTAAAGCCGGAATTACCCATTTGTGGTTTGTTATTTTACACCCTTTTGACGATGGCAACGGCCGTATTGCCCGCGCCTTGACGGAACTCCTGCTTGCCCGAAGCGAAAACAGGCCAACCCGATTTTATTCTATGTCTTCCGCTATAGAAAAAGAGCGCGAAATGTATTATAAGCAGTTGGAAATTACGCAGCGTGGGGGTTTGGATATGACAGAGTGGTTGGTCTGCTTTTTGGAAACCTTGGAGAAAGCCATTAAAAATGCGGATGTATTGCTGAAAACAACTTTGGATAAAGCAAAGTTTTGGGGGAAACATCAGAGTGAATCCTTTAATGAACGCCAAAGCAAAATGCTCAATATGCTTTTTGATGGGTTTAAGGGGCATTTAACCAGCACCAAATGGGCTATTATTTGTAAATGTTCACAAGATAGCGCTAGCCGTGATATTGCCGATTTGCAACGGCGAGGGATATTAAAGCAGTTGGGGGCTGGGCGAAATACGCATTATATATTGGCAAGTGAGACGTTGGAATAGGGCAACGGATGAAAGTATGTCCTAAATGACCGACTTGTAACAAAAGGATTTGTTATTATGCAACCGAAAAACCTTAAAAAATTAAATCGTTTATTGTACTTGCTTAATATCTTGGACGGCGGGGAAATACGCGTTCCGCGCGAAGATGGAACAAGGGAACAATCCTTATGGGCAGTTTAAGTGGCATGGAGCAATCAGTTGGGTATATTCAACACCTATATCCAACAATGGCGTATGTGCATATAAGAAAATAAAATATGTACAATTAAGCGTAAATATGTTACCATAAAGCGATATATTTACAGGAGTATAAAGTACCGCCACATAGAGTGGCAAAATTACAATTTATTCTGTTTTTGGAATCCTATTGAAGAATAGGAAGGCTTTGGGCAACCAAAGTTCTCATCACGTCCAAAAACGGCTGGTTTAGGCAGAAGATGAGGGGAAGTCATGAGCCCTTTGTCTTCTGCCGAGTGTTGCGGACATCCTTTGAGCGCAACCACGGCTGTTTATGACAAGACTGTGATGAGACTTGTTATAGTCAGCCGTTTTTGTTTACTTCCATTTCATTTCTTCCTTAGTGAATAAATTCAATAGGTTCCATCGTTTTCATACGCTACAGCACGGCGTGTGAACGGGAAAGGGACTTATGAATATCTCCGCCAAGAGTTCCACAAGTCCTTTTCCCACGGTTTATAGGAGTGGAATATGAAGGGTATCATTTTGGCTGGTGGAACTGGTAGTCGCTTGTATCCGGCAACCTTTGGTGTATCCAAGCAACTCATCCCCATTTATGACAAGCCGATGGTTTATTATCCATTATCTGTTTTAATGTTGGCGGGTATACGGGAAATTTTACTTATCTCAACTCCTACTGATTTGCCTCTTTATCAAAAACTTTTGGGCGATGGTTCCGCTTACGGCTTGCAACTTTCCTATTGCGAGCAACCCAAACCTGAGGGGTTGGCGCAAGCCTTTATTTTAGGCGAAAAATTCATCGGGCAGGACTCCGTGTGCCTTATTTTGGGTGACAATATCTTTTACGGTAGTAACCTGACCCAGTTACTACAACAAGCGGCTCAAATTTCTAGTGGAGCCCGAATTTTTGCTTATCCTGTAAAAAACGCCTCACAATATGGCATTGTGGAATTAGACAAGCACAATCAAGTGATATCCATAGAAGAAAAGCCTACTCATCCTAAGTCAAATTTTGCTGTTACAGGGTTATATTTTTATGACAATCAAGTGGTCAATATAGCAAAGGCTTTAAAGCCCTCTGCCCGCGGCGAATTGGAAATCACGTCAGTCAACGAGTGGTATCTTAAAAACAAACAACTATCCGTATCGTTTATGGGGCGAGGAATGGCTTGGTTGGATACTGGCACGCATGCTGATTTGCTAAATGCCTCTATGTTTGTAGAGACCCTAGAAAGTCGCCAGGGTCTTAAAATAGCGTGTTTAGAAGCAATTGCTTACAAAAATGGCTGGATTACTTTGGAACAAGTAATAAAGCGTGGCGAATGTATGAAGAGTACAGAGTATGGACAATATCTATTATCCATACCAAAAGAAGAAAAACGAGGATTTTTTTAATGAGTAATATATTAATTACCGGTGGGGCGGGGTTTATCGGGTCCAACTTTATCCCGTACTTTTTAGAGGCGTTCCCGCAGTATCGTGTGCTCAATTTGGATAAGTTGACCTATGCGGGTAACTTGGAAAATTTAAAAGAGTGCGAGAATAATCCGCGCTACACCTTTGTAAAGGGCGATATTTGCGACGCTGCTCTGGTGCAGAACCTGTTTGAAAAATACGATATCCGCGGGGTGTTCCACTTTGCGGCGGAGTCCCATGTGGATAACTCTATCACGGGGCCACTTCCATTTATCAAAACGAATATAGAAGGCACATTTACACTGTTGGAAGCAGCCCGCAAACATTGGATGACTGCCCCCGGCCAAGTAAAACCCGGGTATGAAAAGAGTCGCTTTCACCATATTTCTACAGACGAGGTGTATGGCTCATTAGGTGAAACAGGACTTTTTTCCGAAACCACGCCCTATGCGCCCAACTCGCCGTATTCTGCCAGCAAGGCGTCTAGTGATTTGTTGGTGCGGGCTTATCATCATACCTATGGTCTCAACGTGACTACCAGTAATTGCTCCAACAATTACGGTCCGAAACAACACAGCGAAAAGTTGATCCCCACCATTATCCGAAAAGCCTTAGCAGGGGAAAATATTCCGATATACGGCGACGGAAAAAATGTGCGTGATTGGCTGTATGTGTTGGATCATTGCAAGGGAATTGCC
>NZ_JAJWTS010000014.1:0-40469 GCF_021632165.1 Candidatus Avelusimicrobium fimicolum | reverse complement strand
TGAGTTGTTGGTCGTGGTCCTTATCATCGGCATTTTAGCCGCAATGGCAATGCCTGCCTACTTCAAAGCGGTGGAACGCTCCCGCACTGCGGAAGCGGATACCTTAATTGGAACTGTTGTAAATGCTCAACAACGCTACAAAATGAAAACAGGCAACTATACTACTAGTTGGAGTGCTTTGGACGTTGCTCCGGCCAATGCCGCTGCCCAAGCCTCCTATTGCACAAAATTGACGAAAGAAAATCAGGGAAATTGTACAGACAGCAGAGATGCTGCTACGGTTGGCAATGGTTTTATGATGACGTTAATTGGTACTACGACGGCTACGGGCAATACTTCGGGTGTTACGGCGAAACGCGTGGGAAATGGACAATATTCTTATATTATTTATAAGAAATATGATGACCCGGCTCAGGCGCAGTGCGAAGGTGCGACGACCGACGATAAGGACCTTTGTGCGGATTACAAAGGGGTAGATACATATGCAGATCCTGCTTATGCCTCTTCTGCCATTTCTGCTGACTGAGAGTAACTGATAATCGCAATATTTAAAGTTTCACACCGCTCTTTCCGCCGCTTGGAAAGGGCGGTTTTTAATATAAGGGGAAAATATCCCTTATTTAACCCATTATACGCCTTGACAGCGGGGTCTTTGTCTGGTACTCTCTAATTATGTACACTATAAGTAGATTTATTTGAAAGGGGGACGTATGAGCGAAGTGATTTTGACGGATGCTAATTTTGAAGAAGAAGTATTAAAAAGCAAAGAACCTGTAATGGTAGATTTTTGGGCTACTTGGTGCGGGCCGTGCCGTATGCTGGGCCCGGTGGTGGAAGAATTAGCCGCCGAATATGCGGGCAAAGTAAAAGTCTGCAAGTTAAATACCGACGAAGGTATTGCCACCAGCACCAAATACCGCATTGCTTCTATCCCGACCTTGCTCTTCTTTAAAAACGGAGAATTAGTCGGGCAGAGCGTGGGGTTGCAGTCCAAAGCCGCTTTGCAGGAAAAATTAAACTCCTTGCTGTAAGGAGGCTGTATGAAAAAGTTGTTTGGGGCCTTGTGCGTACTGGTATTGTTTGCCGTTGCGCTCGTGGCCCAACAAAATGCCACTATTCCCACAATGACCAGCCGGGAATATAACGGTCTTAAAAAAGACCAAGTGTTTGTTGTAATGTTTTCCGCACCTTATTGCGGGCCTTGCCACGCGGCCGAGCGGACGATGATGACCGCTCTTACCAAAAAATACGCGCAGGACAAGAACGTAATCATCCGCAAAGTGGATGTAGAAAACGACGTAAAACCAACAAACGGAATGTTGTTAAAAGATGCGTGGGGCATTACGTCGTTGCCTACTTTTGTGGTGGCATATAACGATACGGTAATGTATTCTCGTATTGGATATTCAACCCTTTCCGCCGCTGCCGTTCAGCGGGAACTGGAAGAAAAAATTAATAACCTTAAATAGTATAGCGCCCGCCCCATCCCGGGGCGGGCAACTATCCTGTCCTATGACACAACTACAACCGCAATTTTATTTAATTGACGCCCATAACTTTTTGCACCGCAACTATCACGCTTTGCCGAAATTATCCACGTCGTCCGGGCAAGAGGTGGGCGCGCTGTACGGCTTTTTGCGTTGGTTAATCAAAATGCTGCGTGAGCATAATCCGGCATATGTGGCCGTTTGTTTTGACTCTCCCGGCGGTTGTGCCCGGCGCAAGGCTTTATTGCCTGCCTATAAAGCCAACCGAAAAAAACCGGATGATGCGCTTGTCAGCCAGTTGAACTTGGCGCGCGGACTTGTAGATACCTTGGGCCTAACCGTGGTTGCCCGGCAGGGAATAGAAGCCGACGATTTAATGGCTTTTTTAGCCCGCCAAGCCGCGGCGCAAAAGGTGCCCAGCGTGTTTGTTACGTCGGACAAAGATGTGTACCAATTTTTAAACGAATATATTTCCATTTGGCCTTCTGGCGGGAAGGACGGCTTTAAAGGGCCGGAAGCCGCCAAGGAAAAATTTGGGGTGGAAACGGCATTTCTGCCCGATTATTTTTCTATCGTGGGCGACGCGTCGGACAATGTACCCGGCGTAATGGGAGTAGGGCCTAAAAGCGCGGTGGATTTAATTAATAAATTTGGACATTTGGAGGATATTCTCCGCGCCGCCCATAGCGATAACCCCGATTTTAAACCGGCCCTTGCCAAAAAAATTTTAACGCACGAAGGCGAAGCCCTGCTGTCTAAACAGTTGGTGATGTTTGACTCCAACTTGGATATGCCCTTTAATTTGGACGATTACCGCGTACGCACACCGAATAAAGAGGAGTTGGAAGCATTATTTAAGGAATACGAATTTAAAAATTTATTGGACTTTTTTGAGGCTCCGCGCCCGGTACCCCTTACGGTGTCTGCCCCCGAGCAAAAAGAACTTTTGCTGGGAGACGCGTTAAAACGGGCGGAAAAGGCAGAGCGCATTTTTTTGCACGCGCAAGAAGAATTTTTGGTGTTAGGAATTAGCGCGGCGGAAGCCTCTTACACCCCCATAAGTGATATCCAGCCGTGGGAACTGGCGGCCCTTAAAAAATTAGTGGAAAATGATTCTATTGAAAAATTGGGCTACGATTTAAAACTGACCTTGCGGGAACTGGATATTAATGTTCACGGACAATTTATCAAATGTTTTGACGGACGTTTGGCGCGTTATTTGTTAAATCCGTCGGGTGATTTGAGTTTTTCAGGCGCGTGTACGGATTATTTTTCCGTTACCGTGCGTGAGGATGATGCTTTTGAATTATTAAAGGAATACAACCGCTATATTTGGAAATTGCAGGAAGTTTTAACCGCCAAATTAAAGCAAGCCAACCAATGGGAACTTTTTAACAACTTGGAACTGCCGTTAATGATGGTATTGTCCGATATGGAATTTGCAGGTTTCCGCATTGACCCGGGGTGGCTGGAAAGTTTTAAGGTATTATTGGAACAGGAAATTGCACGTTTTCAAAAGGATATTGATGCCCGCGCCGGCTACCCGGTAAACATCAATTCCACCAAACAGTTGGGGGTACTCCTTTTTGAACAAATGAAAATTCCGCCTGTGCGCAAAACCAAAACGGGTTACTCTACCGACGAATCGGTGCTGGAAGAAATCGCACAAACCTATCCGGTGGCGCGGGCTATTTTGGAGTACCGGGCCAGTAATAAATTAAAGGCTACATATGTAGATAATTTGCTGTTGCTGGCAGATGATGCAAACAAAGTCCACTCGTATTTGGACCAAACCGGCACGGTAACGGGCCGCTTATCCAGTTCCAGCCCCAATTTGCAAAATATTCCGGTCCGCACCGAAAAAGGCCGCCTTTTGCGCAAGGCTTTTTGTGCGGCGGAAGGAAATGCGCTGTTAAGCGTGGACTATTCCCAAATTGATTTGCGCGTACTCGCGCACGAAAGCCAGGACCCTGTGCTTATTGAATCTTTTTTAGAGGGCGGAGATATCCACACGCAGACGGCGGCGCAAATCTTTGGCGTAATGCCGCTGATGGTTACAGAGCAAATGCGGTCTAGTGCCAAAGCAATTAATTTTGGTATCATTTATGGACAGGGGCCTATGGGCCTTTCCCAAGCACTTGGTATTTCGCTGCGCGAAGCCAAAGAATATATAGACAATTATTTTCGCAATTACCGTATCGTGCGCGAGTGGATAGATGCAAATGTCGCCCTCGCCCGCCAAAACGGATATGTAAAAACAATGTTGGGGCATATCCGCTACCTGCCGGAATTTAATATGGGGGTAGGCAGTATGACCTCTTTTGCACAGCGTGCGGCTATTAATACGATTGTGCAGGGTGGTTCAGCCGATATTATTAAAAAGGCTATGATAGATGTATTTTCCGCTTTCCGCAACACACCCGTACAAATGACTATGCAAGTGCACGACGAACTGATTTTTGAAGTGCCGCAGGAAGGATTAACCGAAACGGCGGCCCGTATTAAAGGCTTAATGCAAAACGCCGTTAAATTGCGCGTGCCGCTGCTGGCGGCGGCAAAGGCGGGGAAAAACTGGTACGAATTAGAAAAACTGCCTTTATGAATTTACGCGTGAAAAATAAATTGGTATTAGGGTTGACGGGCAGTATGCTGAGCGGCAAAAGCACGGCTTTAAATTTTTTTGCGCAAAACGGCGCAGCGGTGTTATCCGCCGATGAAATCGTCCGCGAATTGTACCGGGTGCCGGAAGTTCAGCAGCAACTGTCCGCTTGGTTTGGCTCGTTTCAGCCCGCCCGGGTGGCAGCGGCGGTTTTTAATAACAAGGCGGCCCGCCGGAAGTTAGAAGGTTATTTACACCCGCTGGTATTAAAGGCGGCTGCCAAACAAATTCAACAAAGCGCAAATAATTTTTTTGTATTTGAAGTTCCGCTCCTTTTTGAATCGGGGTGGGATAAATTAACCGATTTGAATATTTTGATATTGGGCGACAAGCGTACGCTATCCGCCCGCTTGCAGGAGCGGGGAATTACACAGGCGGAATACAACCGCAGGATTGCCGCGCAGTTGCCCGAAGATGAAAAGGCCCGCCGGGCAGACATAGTGCTGGCCAACTGCGGCAGTAAAACAGATTTGAATTTAAAAATCAAACGCCTCATCCGTGCGATTACATTTATTTACGGAGTAAAGTAAGGAGTTACAATGGAAGAACATACCACGCAGGAAAAGACCTCTAAACCCGCCAAGGAAACTAAAACGGTCAAAACAACCGCTTCCGCGGCGCCCGCCGAAGAAATCAGAACGCAACGGCCGTCTGCCCGGACAGGACGCACTATGTCTCGCCCGGCCATACAGCAAGCCCCGCGCCAACCGAACGGAGCAAAACCGATGGATGCGCGTGCGTTAAATAAACTCAGTATGCCGGAACTGACAAAATTGGCTATCAATTATAATATTGAAGATATTTCCGGCCTGCGCAAACAGGAACTTATCGGCCGCATCGTGGCTGTACAGGCCAAACAAAACGGCTCCGTATATGGCGGCGGTGTATTGGAAATTCTTCCCGACGGTTTTGGCTTTTTGCGTTCGGAAGAGAATAACTATTTAGCAGGCGCAGAGGATATTTATGTTTCTCCGTCCCAAATCAAACGCTTTGGCCTGCGCAAGGGCGATACTATTGAAGGCCTTATCCGCCCGCCCAAAGATAACGAACGCTTTTTTGCTATGTTGCAGGTGCAAAAGGTAAACGGTGTGGATTCCGATAAAATCTACAACCGCCCATTGTTTGAAAACTTGACTCCGCTTCACCCCAACGAACGCTTTACGTTGGAAATTGATAAATCGTCGCTTACCCAGCGCGTGATTGATTTGATTGCACCTATCGGCAAGGGCCAGCGTGCCTTAATCGTTGCTCCGCCCAAAAGCGGTAAAACGATGATTTTGCAAGCGATTGCACACTCTATCGCCCAAAATTACAAAGACGCTGTTTTAATGGTCCTTTTAATTGACGAACGCCCCGAAGAAGTAACCGATATGAGCCGCAGTGTAAAGGGCGAAGTGGTGGCCTCTACTTTTGACGAACCCGCCGACCGCCACGTCCAAGTGGCCGAAATGGTGCTTGAAAAAGCCAAACGCTTGGCAGAACAAGGCAAAGATGTGGTAATTTTATTAGATTCTATTACCCGCTTGGCCCGCGCCTATAACACGGTTGCCCCGTCCTCGGGCCGCGTGCTTACGGGCGGTTTGGAAGCCACGTCCTTGCAAAAGCCGAAACGCTTTTTGGGTGCCGCGCGCAACATTGAAGAAGGCGGTTCCTTAACTATTATCGCTACCGCAATGATTGAAACCGGCAGCCGTATGGACGAGGTGATTTTTGAAGAGTTTAAAGGAACGGGCAATAGCGAACTTTGCCTGGACCGCAAACTTTCCGAACGCCGTATTTTCCCGGCGGTGGATATCAACCGCAGTTCTACGCGCAAGGAAAATTTGCTCTTGTCGGAGGATGAACTGAACAAGGTGTGGATTATGCGCAAAGTGCTGGCTCCGCTCAGTTCTGTGGATGCGATGACGCTGCTGTTGGAAAAGTTATCCTCCACCAAATCCAATAAGGATTTCTTTAAACAAATGGAAGTAAACGCATTTTAGCGTGGGCGAAGGGAAAGAAAATCTTTCCTAAACCCGCAATTTATGGTAAAATAAACTATAAGATTTTGAAAGGAAGACTATAAAATGAAAGAAAACATACACCCGAACTATGAATTCGTAGAAGCCGTTTGCGCCTGCGGAAATAAATTTATGACCCGCTCCACGGCCAAAACTTTAAAATTGGACATCTGCGCCGCTTGCCATCCGTTCTTCACCGGCAAACAGAAATTGTTGGATACCGAAGGTATGGTAGAAAAATTCAACAAACGTTTTGCGAAAACCGAAGGCAAAACCTTGGTCCGCAAACCGAAAACGGAAGTAAAAGCCAAAGCCAAATTGGCGAAAAAACCGGTAGTGGCCAAGAAAGCCGCCACCAAGAAACCGGCCAAAAAAGCAGAAGCCAAGGCCGAAGAAGCCAAATAGCCGTTTTTTTACAAAAGAGCAGACTGTCCGAAAGGGAGTCTGCTCTTTTTTGCAGTTAATTTGCCGCAAGGAATTTGTATGGATACCTCCAAATATGTAGCCGAATTTAAACAGTTGGAAGACGAGTTGTCCTCGGGAAATTTGTCTAGCCAAGATTTAGCCGTCAAAGCCAAACGCCACGCGTTTTTAAAACCTATTATTGAAAAGGAACAAGAAATCAACGCGGCCGTAAAAGCAATCGCCGACGATCGCGCGATGATTGAAGCGGGCGAGGATAAGGAACTGGTCAAAATGGCCGCTGATGAACTGGCAGAACTGGAAGCCAAACTGCCCGAACTGCAAAAGGAACTGCGCATTTTGGTTATCCCGCCGGATCCTAATGATTCCAAAAACATTTATTTGGAAATCCGTCCCGGTGCGGGCGGGGACGAAGCCGCCCTGTTTGCAGCCGAACTGTTGCGCGTGTATCAGCACTTTGCCCAAACTAAGGGGTGGAGCACCGAAATTTTGGAATTTACGCCTACTGGTCTAAAAGGCTGTAAATATGTCAGTATGTTTATCAAAGGGGAAGGTGCTTACTCGTGGCTTCGCAACGAATCGGGCACGCACCGCGTACAGCGTGTGCCGGATACCGAAACGGCTGGCCGTGTGCACACCTCTACGGTTACGGTAGCCATTATGCCGGAAGCCGAAGAAATTGATATTGAAATCCGCCCCGAAGATTTGGAAATGGAAACCTGCCGTTCCGGCGGTGCGGGCGGACAGAACGTAAACAAGGTGGAAACCGCCGTGCGCATTATCCACAAACCTACGGGTATTGTTGTGTCCTGCCGTGAGGAACGCCACCAAGGAAAAAACCGCGAGAAAGCCATGGCTATGTTGCGCGCGAAACTTTACCAAATTGAGGAAGAAAAGCGCAATAAAGAAATTTACGACGAGCGCAAGGCCCAGGTAGGTACGGGGGACCGCAGTGAAAAAATCCGCACTTATAATTTTCCGCAGAGTCGCGTTACCGACCACCGCCTAGACAAATCTTACCATAACCTGATGGAAATTATGGAAGGCAATATTGAGCCTATTTTAGAAGATTTGCGTACTTACCGCGTGGAGCAGAAACTTAAAAATCTGCAAATTTGATAGGCTGTAATCTGTTGGCCGGGCGGGCTGTTTTCCGCCCGGCTTTTTTTTAAGGAGATTTATGACTTGCGTTTCCCAACTTTTATCTGCGGCTGTATCCCGTTTAAAAACGGCTGGCTCTGACGAGCCGGAGGCCAATGCCGAGTGGTTGCTTGCCTATGCGCTGGGTGTCAGCCGGACGTGGGTGTTAGCCAACGGCTTTAACCCTGTCCCCGCCGAACAGCAAGCCCAATTTGAGCGTTTTTTAATGCGCAAGGCCGCCGGCGAACCCCTTTCGCATATTGTAGGTTTTCAGCCGTTTTGCGGATTAGATATCCGCGTTACGCCCGACGTATTAACACCCCGCCCCGAAACCGAAGATTTGGTGGAACAGGTGTCTTCCTGTTTTGATAAAAAGGGCCGTTATGCTTTTTTGGATATGTGTACTGGCAGCGGATGTATTGCCTTGGCCTTGGCGCGCAATTTTCCCAATGCACAGGTATTAGCGGTAGATAAAAGCGAAGCGGCCCTAAAAGTAGCGCAGGAAAACGCGCGCGAACACCGCTTAACCGAGCGGGTGCATTTTTTGCAGAGCGACTTGTGGGAAAATGTAATGGGAACTTTTGATTTGATTATATCCAATCCGCCTTATATTCCTACGGCTGATTTGGCCACCCTTACGCGCGAAGTACAGCACGAACCGCGCTTGGCGCTTGACGGCGGGGCGGACGGTTTTGAAATTACCCGCCCGCTGTGCGAGGCCGCCGACGGTTATTTGAACCCCGGAGGCTTACTCGCGTTGGAACTGTGCAAAGGGCAACCGTGGCCCTTGGCCCGGGGACTTATGGAAATCGGCTGGCAGGCGGAGGTAAAAAAAGATATATTTAACATAGAGCGGTTTGTTTTTGCCCGAAAAATTTAATTTTTAACGGAGTTTTTATTATGGACAGATTTATTATTCACGGCGGAAAAAAATTGCAAGGTACGGTGCATATTAGCGGCAGTAAAAATGCCGCCTTGCCTATTTTGGTGGCTACTTTGCTGACGGACGAACCGTGCGTCCTGCACCGCGTGCCCAATTTGCGCGACGTGCGCACCACACTTAAAATTTTGGAATATTTAGGTAAAAAGGTGGAATACAAGAATAACACCGTTACCATTACAGCGGACGGTGTGTTAAAAAACACCTTGCCTTATGAATTGGTGAAGCAAATGCGTGCCAGTTTCTGGGTGGCCGGGCCGCTTTTGGCACGCTTTAAAACGGCGGAAATTCCGCTTCCCGGCGGTTGCGCGATTGGCGTGCGCCCAGTGGATATCCATTTAAAGGGGTTTGAAAAACTGGGTGCTGAGTGCGACATTAAGTCCGGCAATGTGATGATTCACGCGCCGGAACTGACTCCGGCTAAAATTGTTTTGCGCTTTCCAAGCGTAGGGGCCACGCAAAACCTGCTGATGTGCGCTTGCTTAATTCCGGGAGAAACCATTTTGGAAAATGTCGCCAAAGAGCCGGAAGTAGATGATGTAATTGCATTTTTGAACAAAATGGGCGCGGATATCCGCGTAGGAGATAAAGGGCAACTCATTGTACAGGGAAAAACAGCCTTGCACGGTGCGGAACATACGGTGGTGGCGGACCGTATTGAAACAGGCTCCTATATTTTGGCCGCGTGCGCGACCCGCGGTGATGTAACCGTTACGGGTTGCGTGCCGGAACACAACTCCATTTTGCTGGAAGATTTACAGGAAGCGGGCTTTACCCTGGACATTACCGAAGATTCCGTCCGCGTTCACTCTTACGGCGGCGATATCAAGCCCGTGCGTGTGCGCACCGCGCCCTATCCCGGTTTTGCCACTGATTTGCAGGCTCCGTGGATGACGCTGATGACGCTGTGCAACGGTACTGCGGAGGTAGATGAGGATATATTTGAAAACCGCTTTATGCATGCACCGGAACTGGTGCGTATGGGGGCCAATATTTCCACGGAAAAAAGCGTGGCTCGCGTAACCGGAGTAAAGGAACTTTCGGCGGCACACGTTCAAGCGTCCGATTTGCGCGGCGGGATGGCCCTTGTGATTGCAGGGTTATGCGCGGCGGGAGAAACGGAAGTGGAGCGTGTGTATCACATTGACCGCGGCTATGAAAAATTGGAAGAAAAATTAACGGCTTTGGGTGCGGATATCCGCCGGTATAATCCCGATAAAAATGAGTTTTGATGTTGTTTTCAACTATATTTTAAAGCGCACCGGCGCAGGTGTTGGCGCGGGATTGGAGGGGTTTCGCGCTCTTTTGGCGCGTTTGGGAAACCCGCAAGACCAGTACAAAATAGTCCACGTTGCAGGCACCAACGGCAAAGGTTCCGTCAGTACGTTAATGGCCGGCACGCTAACTGCCGCCGGGCATAAGACCGGGCTTTTTGTGTCGCCTCATTTGGTTTTGCCTGTGGAGCGTATTCAAATAGACGGAGAAAATATTTCCCGCCAAGCGTTTTCCAAAGCAGTTTTAGACGTGTTTCAAGAAGAAGAGGAAGAACTAAATTTTTTTGAAATTTTAACGGCTGCCGCCCTTTTGTATTTTGCACGTCAAAAAGTGCAGTATGCTGTATTGGAAACAGGGCTCGGCGGGCGGAAAGACCCCACCAATGTATGCACCCCGGACATTTGCCTGATTACATCTATCGGGCTAGACCATACGCAATATTTGGGTTCCAGTTTAGCACAAATTGCGCTTGAAAAAGCCGGCATTATTAAGCCCAAAATACCTGTATTTGCAGGCGAAATGGCGCTTTCCGCGCGGGAGGTGCTGCGCAAAACCGCCAAAGAACGCAAGGCTCCTTTGCGCTTTGTAAAAGAGGGGGAACCGTTTGCTGTTTTTTCATACGATTTTCTCCATAACCAAACGCTGCTCCGTGCTCCGGATAACCGGCAGTGGCCTCTGCATACATTAGGGCCGCGCCAAGCCGCTAATGCTTGTCTGGTCTATCAAGCGGCTAAACAGTTATCCGTGCCGGATGATTGCTTGCAAAAAGCCTTTCAAACAGTTAGTTTGCCGGGTCGCTTTGAAGTGATTTCTAATGAAAAAAATACTTGGGTGTTGGACGGTGCTCACAACCCGCAAGCCATAGAGGGGTTGATAAATTTTTGGCACCAATCGCCCTTTGGCAAGGAAGCGGCCCTTTTGTGCGGATTTATGAAGGATAAAGATTACAAAAAAATGCTTGCGCTTTTGTGTCCGCATTTTGAGCATATTTTTATAACGGTTCCGCCTTCTGCCCGCGGGGCTGGCGCAGAAGATATCCGCGCCGCTTTGCCCAAAGGGGTGAATGCCGTCTTTGAGCCCGATTGGCAACAGGCGGTGCGCCTGGCCCGGCATTATCCGTGTGTGCTGTGCACAGGGTCTTTTTACTTGGCAGGCGCGGTGCGCGGCAAGATAATAAAATAGAGATTTTTTCGTCATAAAACAGGGTTGACATCGGCGGGGGTATTGTGGTTAAATTTAGTGTAGGGTATTTTTTAGACGGGGAGCAAAAATGGCGTTAGACAATAACCAATTTGACGGACACGGCGATATCGCCCAGTTTTTGGAAAAATTTAAAGAACAGACTTTTTCCACGCCCATTACGCCGCCCGTGAATACCTATTCCGCGCGGGAGGATTCTATCCCTGCCAAACCTGCCCAGTACGAACATTCGTTTGAAAAGTTGGAGCAGAAAATCCGCGAGTTGGAAGAGCGCTTTGAAGCCTCTGCCAGCCAGAACCAGTTGATTCTGTCGGAACTGGCCCGCACGCGCGAAGCCTTGGACCGCCAAAAAGACAGAGATGCTTTTTTTGAACATATTTCCCGCACGATTGCCAATTTAAAGGCCAGCGTGGAGAGTTTGTCCCGCGCCCAACAGGAGCAGCGTTCGTTCCATGAGCCGGATGTACAGCGCAGTTTTGACCCGGTTCCGTCTGCTTTCGGTGCGCCCGAACCGGCCCGGGCGGTTTATCATTTTGAGCCGTCTGCCCAACAACCTGCCCGCCTGGAACGGGAAGAAAAGGAACGTATCATTTCCAGTTTAAAGCAAAAAGCCTCGCAGTTAAAGGCCGTTAATAGCGCGTTGGACCGCGAAATTAAAAAGGTCCAGCAGGAAAAAATGGAAGCCCTTAAAAAGTCGGCTGAGCAAGCCAAGGAAATTTTGTCCTTGCGCGACCGCTTAACCGCCGCTGAGGAACGCTTTAAGTCGTTTGATTTTGAAGGCCGCATTATTTCCATTAAACAGCAGTACCAGCAGAAGGTGTCCAGTTTGGAAAACCAACTGCAAGAAATTTCCGATACTTGTATGAAGCAAGTAGAGGAGATTGAATCGTTAAAGGCCGAAAATCTAAAACTCCACAAGGCCGCAGCCGAAAAAGACGAAGCCTTGGCCCGTTTAGAAGCCAAAGAACGCGAACTGACGGCCCTCAAAGCCGAAATTGCCGCTTTGCAAACCAGCCACAGCGAAGATTCTAAAAAACAGTTGGCTTCGTTTACGGAACAATTGCAAGCCTTGGAAGCCCAGCGTGACGGTTTACAAGCCGAACTTACCCGTGCGCAGGAATCGCTTAATGCGGTCCGCCAGGAAAAAGAAACCTTGGAAAACAATTTCAAAGAATTATTGGCTAAAATTAACGAAAATGACGCGGTAATTGCGCAACTTAAAGCCAAAATTGAGGTGTTGGGCCAGCAAAACGAAGAACTCGCTCATCATAACGAAGAGTTGTCGCACCAAAACGCGGAACTCAAAGAGCGTAACGAATCTTTAACCCATTACAATGCCGCTTTGACGAGTGCCAACCAAACTTTAACGCACGAGAAAGATGCTTTGGCGGAAAAGGCCGAAATTTCAGGCCGCGAGCGTGCCGCCCTTGCCGAACAGGCGGAAACTTTGAGCCGCGAAAAAGAGGAGTTAGTTGAAAATGTGGCGGCTCTCTCGCGCGAAAAGGCGGGTTTGGCCGAGCATACGGAAAATTTAAACAAAGAAAAAGAATCCTTGACTGCGCGCGCTGAAATGTTGGCCCGCGAAAAGGACGAACTGACCGCCCGCGCTGCCGAATTGGAACGGGAAAAGGAACTGCTGACGGAGCAGGCCGCGCATTTGGCACGGGAAAAAGAGGAATTGGAACGCCGTTCGCACGAAATGGGAAATGCCAAAGAAGCATTGTCCGGCGATTTAGCCGCAATACACCAAGAAAAGGATACTTTGGCCGGAAATTTGGCGCAAGCCAACCGTGAGAAAGAATCTTTGGCCGCGCGCGCGGAGAACCTAATGCGCGAAAAAGAGGCCTTGGCGGACAGTTTGGCGCAACTAAACCGCGAAAAACAAAATTTAGCGGAAAATTTAGAACAGGTGGAACGCAAAAAGGAAGCCTTGGCCGGCAGTTTGGCGCAGGTAAATAAAGAAAAGCAGGACCTTTCTTTGCAGTCTGCCGCCCTTAAACAACGCGCAGAGCGCTTGGAGGGGGAAACCAAAGAACTGGCTAAGGAAAACCAACAACTGCGCAACCAAAGCGCCGCGTTGTTAGCCGCCCGACTGGTTCAAGAAAAAGAACGCGCCAAAGAGGAAACTTTAAACAAGGCTTCCCAAGCGCAAAAACCGCAGCCTCCTGTTTTTCCGCGACCCCCTGCCCCGGCTACGAGGGAACAATCTGCTGTTTCCGCCCCGGCCAAAAAAACATTGACGGAAGCGGACTTGCCCGAAATTAAGGTGGCCGAACCTATTGCCCAGCCGGAAGCACTTTACGACGGCGAGGACTTTTTGACCAAGACGGATAGTTTTATCGGACGGATGAAATGGTCTATATTTAGGGAAGATAAATAACCGATATTTAGGGCCTGGCCGAGTGTCAGGCCCCTTTACAATAAGGACGAATAAAAAATGCCAATTTTAAAAGTAGCAGTATTGTACGGCGGTAAATCTACCGAGCACGAAGTTTCCGTACACAGCGCACAGACCGTTTGCCGCGTGTTGTCGGAAAAAAAAGATAAATACGAAGTTTATCCCATTTTTATCAGCAAGCAGGGCCGTTGGTTCTTGCAAAAGGCTTGCGGCCCGCAACACCCAACCGATAAACCCATTACCCCGGTACTCAAAGACGAAGCAAATTTAGTTGCTTTGGACGGCTCTTTTTCCATTAAGGCGGATGTGGTGTTCCCGGTTTTGCACGGCACCAACTGCGAGGACGGCACTATGCAGGGCTTCCTGGAAACATTAGATGTTCCGTATGTCGGGTGCGGGGTGTTGGCCTCGGCAATGGGTATGGATAAGGAAATTTCCAAACTGATTGCGCGTGAAGCGGGAGTTCCGATTTTGCCTTGGAAAATTGTCAGCAAAGATGCCGGATACGATTTGTCCGCCTTGCAGGCGTGGGCGGAAGAACAGGGGCTGCCCGTGTTTGTGAAGCCTGTGCGATTAGGTTCCTCGGTAGGCGTACGCAAAGTAAAAACCGTGGGCGAATTGCAGAGCGCGTTGGATTTTGCCTTGCAGTTTGACACAGATGTTTTGGTGGAAAAAGGGGTGGACCACGCCCGCGAAATTTTCTGCGCTATTTACGGAGAAGGCGTGCATATAAAATCTTCTGCTTGCGGGGAACTGAACTCAGTAGCCGGGGAATTTTTTGACTACAATGCCAAATACATTGTAGCGGGCGGGTGCGAAACCAAGGTGCCTGCTGATATCCCGGCAGATCTTGCGCAAAAAATGCGCCAAGACAGCGAAGCCGTCTTTCGCGCTTTGCGCGGCAGTGGGCTGGCCCGCGTAGATTTTTTAATGGATAAAAACGGCGAGTATTACTTCTCCGAAATTAACACAATGCCGGGGATGAGCGAAACGAGTCTGTTCCCGCAACTTTTTAGTGCGTGCGGGGAAGATTACGGACAAATTTTGGACGGACTGATTGCACTTGCTTTGCGGGTGCACGCGCGTAAGGCCGCACTGTCTTTAAACCGCTAATTATGGAAAAATTGATTGTACGCTTTACAGGGCTGAATATTTGGGTAAAAGTGATTATTGGCTTTTGCCTGTTCAGCGCGTTTGTAAATTTGTTTTTAGTGGCGCGGGATATATCCTCGGGTGGTATTTTACTGCGCCTTCACGCGGGCTTTTTAGTCCTGTATTTGGCGCAGGTGGTGTTTGCGCTGTTGCACGAGCGGGCGGTGTGTGTCTTGGCCGCCTTGCAAGGGGTGCTGGCGCTACTGACCAATGCAGATTTTACTTTTGTGCCGCTTATGCGCGTGATAAGCGGGTGGATGTACGCGCTGATGGGCCAGCCGTCCGTAGAAATGATGGCTGTTTATAAATATGTGTTTATTTCTCTTGCGTTTACAATGCAGATGTTAAGTGCTTATGCGTTGTTTTCGCTCTTGCCCAAACCCGCCAAAAAAGAATCTGCCGCCAAAACGGCCGAAGTAGTTTTAGAAGATTAAAAACAATAATCAAACCCGTAATCCCCGTGAACCTGCATAGGCGCGGGGATTTTTTTAAATATGCTATAATTTAGACAGTAAAAGCAGTATTACAAGAAAATTTATTCTGTTTTTGGAACCGTATGTAGAATACGGTGCGCTGTTGGGATACCAACGGCATAATCACACTCCAAAAACAGTCGTTTTAGGCACAACGTGCGCGAGCCGATCCCTTGCGTGCGCTGTGCCGAGTGCTTTCTGCCATATTTTTATATGGCAGAGGGCCGCGGCTGTTATATTTTGGGTTAGTGTGATTAGCTCAAATATAACAGCCGTTTTTATTTGGTTTCTTGTTGTATTTGGGCTCGGTGAAACTAGGAGAAAAAAGTGAAGAGAGGTTTTACGCTCATTGAGTTGTTGGTCGTGGTGTTGATTATCGGTATTTTGGCTTCGGTGGCTCTGCCGCAATACACAAAGGCCGTGCTCAAAAGCCGCAGTGCTAAATATTTAGCCACTATTAAAACGATTTACGAGGCCCAGCAGACATATTATATGGCAAATGGTTCATATGCCAATGCCTATGAAGATTTAGATATTGTTCCGTCGTTGCCCAATAAACCGACGAGCGCATATTGTGCGATGTACATATCTTCTACTGATGCTTCCCGTGCGGACAACGATTTTGTGATAACGCTTAATAATAATGCAAATGCGGACATTTCTACCTTTGTTGCGGGTGCCTTTATCCGTGGAGAATATGCCTGTGGCGGGTTTAAAATTCCGCTCCGCAATTTTGCCGGAGGTTTGTCAGCCGGGAGTTTGTATTGCTACGAACACACAAATAATTTTAAAAAAGAAGCCGGTTCCTTTTGTCAAAAACTATATGGTGCTACCTACGTAACCACTTGGCAGAGTTGTCGCTTTTACAAAATGCCGTAATACACGATCCAATATAGCATTTCTATTTCAAAAAAGAGCGGCTGTTGTTTAGCCGCTCTTTCCTTTTTCCAGTACAAATTAGTTTCCTTGGTACTTGCGGATAATTTCCTCTTTTAGTTGCATAAATGTACCGTTTTTGATGGCTTCGCGTGCGCGTTCTGCCAGGCGAATCAAAAAGCGGATATTGTGTATGCTTAGCAAGCGGTGGCTTGTCAGTTCCGCCGAGCGGAACAGGTGGCACAGATACGCGCGGGAATAGCGGCGGCAGGTGTAGCAGTCGCACTCCGCATCCAGCGGGATATCTTGCGTGCGGTACTCGGCATTTTTGATGTTCACGCGCCCGGTGCTGGTCATTACCATACCGTTGCGCGCCACGCGGGTGGGCCATACGCAGTCAAACATATCCACACCGCGTTCAATGGAGTTCAAAATTTCCACCGGCGTTCCTAACCCCATAAAGTACCGGGGTTTTCCTTCGGGCAAATTGTCGGTTACTGCCAAAACGGATTCGTTCATTTGCTCCAAGGTTTCGCCCAAAGACAGCCCCCCAATGCAGTATCCGTGCGTGGGCAAAGAGGCCATATGCAGGGCGGCTTCTTTGCGTAAGTCGGGGAAAATGGCCCCTTGGATAATGCCGAACAAAAGAGAATTTCCGACGGTAAACGAGCCGTCCTCGTTTTGCGTGATGTGTTGTTCTGGCACGGTTTGTTGATAGGCTTTTGCGGCGCGTTCTGCCCAGCGTTTTGTGATGTTTAGGGCTTCGCGCGCTTCGTGTTTGGACGGATTTTTGGCGTGGATACAAACGTCTAACATTGTCCAAATATCGGAGCCGATTTCACTTTCAAATTGAATTACATTTTCCGGCGTGAAGAGGTGTTTGCTCCCGTCGTGGTGGGACTGGAAGGTTACGCCTTCTTCCTTAATTTTGCGGAATTTGGGCAAACTATAAACTTGAAATCCGCCCGAGTCTGTCAAAATGCTTCCGCCCCAATGCATAAATTTATGCAGGCCGCCCATTTGCTTTAAAATTTTTGTCGTCGGGCGCAGATACAAATGATAGGTGTTGGAAAGCAAACACTCGGCCCCGGCGTTTTTCAAATCTTCGTCGGTTAGGGCTTTTACGCAGGCTTGCGTGGCCACCGGCATAAAAACCGGGGTATGCACCGCGCCGTGTTTGGTGTACAATACACCGGTGCGGGCTTTACAATGTGGATCTTTGGCAATAATTTTAAAAGGAGAAATCATATATATATTTTACCATATCCGGCTAATTGGCTTGGGGGAAGAAAGAAAAGATGTTTTGGAATGACGGCTTTACGAAAAAAGCGGTCATCCTGAATTTATTTCAGGATCTACCGATTGTGTAGTTTGCCTTTTGTGTTGTAGTGGTCGTCATCCTGGAAAGTTGTAGTCCAGGATCTGTCGTTACTCTAAAAGAGGACAACAACAGATACAGGAACGCTCCGCGCCGGCAAACCTTTCAGTATGACCTTTTAGATAACAACCCAATCAGTAGATCCTGAAACGAGTTCAGGATGACTTTATGTTTATGACGGCCTTGTTTTATTTATGGGTGTTGTTTCGTAGGTTGCGACCTTGCCAAAACAGGGTGGCTCCATTAGTCAAAAGAGGGAAAAAGGTAAGCCGTTTGCCGGACTTCTTTTTAAAGGGTTGTTTTATTTTTTTTTTTTTTGTTAAAATTTTGAAAATTAAGGCCGGATATACCCGGATGTATCCGGTATATAAAAACACATATAAAAGGCCGTTTTGCCCAAATAAAAAGGCCTTAAAAGGAGAAAAAAATGAAGAAACTATTAATAGGGTTGTGCTTCTTATGTGCTTCCACACCCTCTATGGCGGCGGGTGCCAATAAAATGACAATGGTAACGTATTTCCCGGTGAAATATGTGGCATATAGCCAGGTGGATGTAATGAAACAAATGGACGTCGGCTTAACCTCTGCCTGCCAAATGAACTTGGGTTGTTCAGCAGACGAGGGATTTAATACGGGGAAATCGTTGCGCGTAAATAACTTATTAAAGATTGCAGGGGGAAAACTGGAACTAAATGATGCGCCTGCAATAGAGGGCAGCACCGCGCACATTGGTAGCGGTAATGGTGTGAGTGATTTTGATTTTAAAACCAGTTTGCGCGTAGGCAACTACAAGCAAGGTTACACGCTGCAAGCGGATAATATGTATTTGAACGAATTAAATCTGTTTGGCTATAAATTCCCTAAATGTGAGGGGGAAACAATGAGTTGGCAGAAATTAAAACTCAAAAACAAGGAAGAGGTATATTTGGTCTGCGGCGAAGCGGAACAAGGCACTTGCGAGCCCCCGGCGTATCAACTCACCTCGGCGGTGTGCGGTGAAGAAATGACGGGTACAAAAACGAGAACTTGGAACTATGAGACGTGCCAATGGAATCCCTGGACTGATTGCAATTCTAACGAGGGCGAATATCATTCGAAATGTGAAGACGTCATTTGTCCGTTCGGTGAGTACCAAACGTACAAGTATGATTGTTGTTGTGAGCTTATCGGTGCGAAACTAAATCCGTCAATAAGTAAATGTCAACTTAGTAGATGGGAAGCGGAAAACAATAAGAATAACAAGGAATTTACAGGCCCCATAGATGGTGACAAGGGAGATCCGTCTAAATAACTAATTTCTTACGCCCCGGGCAATATACAAGCCCGGGGCTTTAAAACACACCCCGGGGTTTTTTACAAAATCATCATACTGTCGCCAAACGAGTAGAAACGGTATTTCTTTTCTACGGCTTGCAAATATGCTTCGTAAATAAAGTCTTCTCCGGCAAAGGCGGACGTCATACACAGGGGCGTAGAATCCGGGAAGTGAAAATTCGTAATCAGGCAGTCAATGGCTTTAAACTTATAACCAGGATAAATAAACAAATCTGTCCATTTTTTGCCCGGGTGCGTGATATGGTTTTCGTCCGTAAAACTTTCCAAAGTGCGCGTGCTGGTGGTGCCGCAGGAAAATACACGTTTGCCCGCTTGGCGCACCGCATTTAATGTGTCGGCGGTTTCCCGGGTTACTTCGCCCAGTTCGGCCAGCATATGGTGCTGTTGGGGTTCCCCGCGTAGGGGTTTAAACGTACCCCAACCGACGTGCAGCGTGATATAGCAAATATGTACGCCTTTATCTTTTAATTTTTGCAAAAGTTCCGGCGTAAAGTGAAAACCCGCCGTGGGCGCGGCGATAGAACCGTCGTACTTAGCGTAAACGGTTTGATAGCGTTCTTTGTCGGTGCTTATGCTGGGGGTAAGTCCGCTATGCTTGCGGGCCTTTTCTATATATTGCGGCAAAGGCATTAGGCCGTGTTCGTTGCAGAAAGGTAAAATATCTTCTTCGTTAAACTCCAAAAGGGCTTCGTTGTTGTCCGTTTTGCCCACTACCTTGGCGGTAAGGCCGGACCCGAAATCAAGCGTAATGCCTTCTTTGTAATCGCGCGTTAAAACGGCCCAAATGTTGGGCTTTTGCATAGGGCGCACGAGTAAAACTTCCACCTTTCCGCCTGTGGGTTTGTGTGCAAATAACTTGGCGGGGAAAACCTTGGTATTGTTGATAACCAAGGCATCTCCGGGGTTGAAATATTCGTGGATATCGTGAAAGATGCGGTGTTCAATGGTGTGCGTATCGCGGTGGAGCACCATTTGGCGCGAGGAATCGCGCGGCGTGGCGGGTTGCTTGGCGATAAGCGGGTCTAAATCCAGTTTTTTAAAGCGTTCAAACATAAAGGTCCTCTATTGGAGCGTTGTTATTTCGGCTCCGGGATAATAATTTTTTAAAATTTTGCGGTAGTTTTTGCCGTTTTTCGCCATACCGTTGGCGCCGTCTTGGCACATACCTATTCCGTGCCCGTACCCTTTGCCTTCAAAGTGTACGTCTTTTTTGCGCACGTCTAACTTGGTTATTTTGCAACTGCGTATGCCCGTAGCCAGGCGGAAGCGTCCACACGGTACGGTTTTAGTTCCTTTGGCGGTTTTTATGGTTAAATTAGTGGCGCGGCCGGTGTCGGTTTTGCGGACAATTTTGATGCTTTTTAAAGCGCCCGTCAAGCCGACGCTTTTGGCATAATTTTCTACTTTACCGCGTGCAATATTCATTGTCCATTTATAACTTTTGGAGTGGCTGTCGTATTTACAGGAGGCTCCCGAGAGCGGTTTAATAGATTTTGCGCCGAAATTCCAACTGCGCACATCGTCCGTTGCGCCACCGCAGTTGGCGTGGTAATAGGTAAAAAAGAGTTTATCCTCGTAGGTTAATACTTGCCCGCGGGTTTGGTCCACGGCTTTTTTGACGGAGTCGTACTGCTTGCCTCCGCCTTTATACATTTGGCTGCGGACGTCGGAATACACGTCAAAATTCTGGTTTTTCACGCCCTCCAATGTTTTTAATGTGTAGGTGCGCGCGGCCACCGCCTGAGCCTTTAAGGCTTCCAGCGGCCACGAGTAACTCATTTCATAAGGTAATACCCCATAGAGATACGTTTCCAGCGGAGCGTGTTCCACCAGGTGAAACGTATTTTGCGCTGGGATAATGTAAATTTTGCCCGAATAACTGTTGTTATTCCAACCCAGCAAAGTGCCGGAGGCCGGCTCTAAAATAATAGGCTGTGCGGCCTGCAAGGTGCCGATTTGAATTTTCCCGCCGCCCAAAGTTTTTACAGCCAAAGTTCCGGCGGTGGAGATTTTATATTTTTTATCTAAGTTTTGCGTATAAATATATACTTTCCCGGAGTGTTTTATATAGGCCGATTTGGCCTTTTCGGCTAAAAGCACGCGCACGGTGGTTTCGGTAAATTTCTTCTGATTTTGCGGGTCTTGTGCCGGCGGTTCAGGCGCACGGACAGATAAAGCGGATAAGTCTATTGGTCCTTGCGCCGCGCGCTTGGACGGCGCCGCGCACGCACTTAAAAGTGCGGCAGTTAAAAGAAATAAACAGAAGCGGGCGAGATGTTTCATACTAAAAAAGCAAATCCGCGTGCTGTTTGCGGCCCAAGTGTTCGTATGCCTTGCGCGTGGCAACACGTCCGCGCGGGGTGCGCGCAATAAAGCCCGCTTTGATGAGAAAAGGCTCTATTACGTCCGTTAAAGTATCTACGGCTTCGCTGACGGCAATAGCCAAATTGTCCACACCCACCGGGCCGCCAGAAAAGCGGTCTATAAGTGCTTCTAAAATGCGCTTATCCACGCTGTCCAGCCCTTCGCTGTCAATGTCCAGGGAATCCATTGCCGTGGTGGCGATTTCGTGCGTGATAATACCGTTGCCCTTTACTTGTGCAAAGTCACGCGCACGGCGCAATAACCGGTTTGCAATACGCGGTGTGCCCCGGGAGCGTTTGGCCAGTTCGGTAAGTCCCGCACGGTCGGCTTCAATGTTAAGCAGCCGCGCCGAGCGTTCCAAAATATCGGTGATTTCCGGAATTTCGTAAAAACCTAAATTAAAGACAATGCCGAAACGGTCGCGTAGCGGCCCTGTTAATAACCCGGAGCGTGTGGTGGCACCCACTAAGGTAAAATGCGGAACGGCTAATTTTAAAGTGGTGGATCCAGCCCCCTTGCCCGTATTGATAAAGAAAGTAAAATCTTCCATCGCCGGGTACAAGGCTTCTTCTACGGCGGGGTTTAGGCGGTGGATTTCGTCAATAAATAAAATATCCCCTTCGGCCAATTCTGTGGTAAGCATAGCGGCCAGGTCGCCCGGGCGTGCCAGTACAGGGCCGGAAGTAACTTTGATATTTACACCCATTTCGCGCGCCAAAATGTTGGCAAGTGTGGTTTTACCCAAACCGGGCGGTGCGTAAAAAAGGCAATGGTCCAAGGCTTCCTTGCGGGATTTAGCGGCCGCAATAAAGATGCGTAAGTTTTCTTTTAATTTTTCCTGCCCGACAAATTCGTCCAAGGTGGCCGGGCGCAAGGCGGCTTCCAGCCCGGCGGATTCGTCGGATAGTTGGTTTACATCTAAAATTTCATTTTGGTTGCTCATTTTTTTAGTACCCGCAGGGCCTCTTTAATAATGTCTTCAATCTTGCCGTTTAGGTTTACACCCTCGGTGTAAAGTTTTTCAATCGCCCGGCGCGATTCCGCCGCAGAATAGCCCAAGGCGGACAAGGCTTCCAATACGCCGCTCATATAAGGGGCTTCGTCCATTACTTTTATTTTACTTTCGCCTTGTATGGTGATAGCGTCCATTTTATCCTTTAAAGAATTGATTAACTTTTCGGCGGTTTTTGCCGTAAACCCGAAAATACCCGTCAAAATTTTAGGGTCGCGTTTTAAAATAGCATTGTGAAAATCTGCCACCGAGCGAAGTGCTTTGTTTAAAAATTCAAGAGCCTTTTTGGGGCCGGTGTTGGGAATTGCGGTTTTGAAAAGATACCAAAGTTCTTTGTCTTCTTTATGTAAAAAACCGTATAATACTGTGCCGTCATAGGGGGAAATAGATTCCGCCACATACAGGGCTGCTTCGGTTCCTTCCGTTAATTCCAGCGCGGAACTGTGCGCAAGGTTGACCTCGTAGCCGATTCCGCCGCATAAAATAACGGCACCGTCTTCCTTTATTTCC
The DNA here is from genome assembly GCF_021632165.1 of Candidatus Avelusimicrobium fimicolum. Classification (NCBI taxonomy): domain Bacteria; kingdom Pseudomonadati; phylum Elusimicrobiota; class Elusimicrobia; order Elusimicrobiales; family Elusimicrobiaceae; genus Candidatus Avelusimicrobium; species Candidatus Avelusimicrobium fimicolum. The sequence continues at coordinate 17,847 of NZ_JAJWTS010000014.1, read as the reverse complement.
AATACTTCGCCTTTTAAATACGCTATCATATCTTCATTTTACCATATTGGGCGGCAGAGCCGTTTGGTTGGCAAAATGCAAAATTTGCGCGGCGAGTGTTTGGGGGCAGAAATCTTGCTTGGTGGCTAGTTCCAGGCGCAGGGCGTTGGTGTAACGGTTAAACCAGGTGCGCTGGCGTTTGGCATATTGGCGGGTGAGCGTGGTTACTTGTTCCACGGCTTGCGCGCGGGAGAGTTTCCCTTGTAAAAAAGCAACCGCCTGCGGGTAGCCAAGGCTCTTTAAAGCGGATGTATCGGGCGTGTAACCCCCGTTTAGCAAGGTTTCGGTTTCTTTTACCATACCGTCAAAAATCTGTTCCGTCCGCGCCGAAATGCGAGCATTTAATGATTCTTTATCCCACGCTAAATACACCCAAGCGGAGTCTTGCGGACTGGGCAGTTTAAAGAAATTACCGCTTTTTAGCGCACTGGCGGGCTTGCCCGTCAGCCAGCACAGTTCCAGGGCGCGCATCGTGCGCTGGACGTTGCCCACCGGGATATTTTGCGCGGAGGGCGGGTCCAACTCCATAAGTGCTTGGTGCAAGCCCTCTTTGCCCGATTTTGCCAATAGGGCGGAGAGTTTTTCGCGCGTTTGGGGGGTGGAAGCGGGCAGGTCGTCCATACCCACAAAATAGGCGTGCAACCACATACCCGTACCGCCTGCAAAAATAAGTGGATGGTTTGGATTTTCAGCGGCGATTTGGCGCGCTTTTTTTACAAAGGTTCCTGCATTACAGGTTGCGGTAACGTCCAAAAAATCTACCAGATAATAGGGAATTCCGTCCACGGTATAGGTTCCGTTTTGGTATGCGCCTTGCGGTTTTGCTGTGCCGATAGTCAGGCATTTATAGACTTGGCGGGAATCTGCCGAGAGGATAATCCCGCTTGATTGGCGGGCTAGTTCCAGGGCTAATTCCGTTTTGCCGGAGGCGGTTGGGCCGCATAGGACGATAGGTTTCATAAACATATTGTATAAAATAAGTGATGTTTATTTTTGGAAAGGCGGTTTGGGGGCCGTTTGTTTTAAAGGGGTTGTTTCGTTTTTTTTTTTTGTTAAAATTTTGACAATAAGTGCTGAATATACCCCGGTGTATCCGCTGTATAAAAATGCGTATGAAAGGCTGTTTTGCTCAAATATAAAGGCCTTAACAAGGAGAAAAAATGAAAGGTTTTATGAATACTTTATTCTTGTCGTCATCCTGGAAAGCCGTATTCCAGGATCTGTTGTTATCTTTGTTGTCATTCCGGGGCCCGTATGCGAACGGGAACCCGGAATCCAGAAATAAAATAAAGAGTTTTTCTAATAAACAGACTGGATCCCGGATCCGCGTCCGGGATGCCAACTACAACGACAGATCCCGTAACCCTGCGGGCCGTACCCTAGCGGGCCGTCAAATCTTACGGGATAATGGCTTAACAACAAGTGGCCGCACGGCAACCGCTGGCTTTACCCTTATAGAACTATTAGTAGTCGTTCTTATTATCGGCATACTGGCCGCGGCGGCGTTGCCGTCGTACCGGGTAGCGGTAGGCACCAGCCGCATGGCTACGATGTATGCCTTTATGCGCGCGGTGGACCAAGCCCAACAGCACTTTTATATGCAAACAAACCGCTATGCCAGCAATTTTGATTCGTTAGTTGTTGCAATCCCTGCCGGTTTTAAAAAATATAGTTCTACACAAGTGGGCAATAGTGATATGTTTTGCGACCTTAGAGATACGGATTCAAACGGAAACCCTAATAATTCAGTTGTCTGTATGGAGAAAAAAAATCACGTTTCCTTAGTAAAATTTTACATATACGAAAGTGCCTCTTGTTGGGCCCCCTCATTGGATGTTGGAGATATTCCTAATAGAATTTGTCAAAATTTGTCGGGAAGAGATAGTCCAAGCGGTAGTGATTCAGGGAAAACGGGATACAATTACTCTTTTCGATAAATATCAAAACCCCCGGTTTTAACCAGGGGCTTTTCAAATGTTATTTGCGATAACGGAAACTATTTGTCTTCAAAAAGAGTTTCGTCCTTTTGAATTTTATTGCAGATTTTGTTGCATTTGCAGGTGCCTACGCAAACCTCAGGCAGTTTGAGCAAAATGCGCGTGTCGCAGTCGTTAAAATCGTCGGCCATTTCGCTGATGATTTTAGCGTCCTTTTCGGCCATTTTTACAAATTCAATGCCGATAGTATATACATTTTCGCGCTGTTTCACCCACGCCAAGCGGGCCTGCACTTCCATTTTGCCCGTGCCGGGCAGTTGCAAACTAATGGAAAATTTGTCAGCCAGCGGTGCGCCTAAAAAACTAATCATACGCATACCGGAAGCGGACAAGTCCGCCAAAATAGCGACCAGGGAAGTTTCCTTTCCGTCGGCGGTTTTGTAATGCAGGTTGACCGGTTCAATCAAATTGCTGATGACCGGCATACGCGGATGTCTGCGTTTTTCAGGAAAATGTTGTTTCATAAAATTAGTCCCTCGCAAATAATAAGGTTCCGTCGGCTTTTTCAATAGAGGTTTTTATGACGGAGCCAACAGGGTAAGACTTATGGGTCTTTACCCAAAAATTGCCGGAAGCGCGTCCTTTGTTTTCACTTTCTAAAAGCACTTCCTGCACGGAGCCGACTTGCGCTTGATACGCTGCGTCGGATAAACCTCTTACTTTATTTAACAAAATATCAAGCCGTTCTTCCAGTATATTTTGCGGTAAGAGTTTCATTTTAGCCGCCGGAGTGCCTTGGCGGGGGGAATATTTAAAGCAGTAAGCCGCAAAAAATTCCGCCTCGTCCACCAGAGAGAGTGTCTCTTTGAAGTCATCTTCTGTCTCGGTCGGGAACCCGACAATAATGTCCGTAGATATATTGAAACCGCAAGACTTTAAGGCGCGGACTTTTTCCAAAAATATTTCGCGTGTGTAGCCGCGTTTCATTTCCTGTAAAACCTTGGTAGAGCCGCTTTGCACAGGCAAATGGACGTGGCGGGCGATTTTAGGATTGTCTTTAATGGCTTCCAAAAATTCCGGGGTGAAATAAATGGGGTGCGGACTTGTAAAACGTACGCGCTCTACTCCGGGTAAACGGCTGACCTGATTCAGTAAATCGGCAAAAGAAGTGTTTTCAAACTGATAGGCATTGACCGTTTGCCCCAGGAGCATAATTTCTTTCGCTCCGGCCCGGGCTTTTTGTGCGGCATCGGCTAAAATATCCTCTGCGGGCAGGCATTTCACGGGGCCGCGAACGCTGGGTACAATGCAGTAGGAGCAAGCAAAATTACACCCGCGCATAATGGTTACATAACCTGTTAAGCCGCTGGCTAACTGGTGGGTATCTTTGCCGGGGGCGTTGAAAAGACCGCTGGCATCTAAGGTGTCGGCAAAATGTTCAATTTCTTTTGCGCCCGAAATAATATCTAAAAAGGGGTATTTTTTTTGAAGGGTTTTGCCCAAGCGTTGGGCGGCACAGCCTGCAAAAATAATCACGCGGCCCGGCTTTTCCTGCTTCCACGCGGCTAAACGGCCCAAGAACGAAACGGCGCGGTGTTCGGCGTGGTCGCGCACCGTACAGGTGTTAATCAGGGCAATATCGGCTTCGTCCAAGTTTTCGGTATATTGCGCCCCGCGCGATGCCAAATGCGCAAACATTTCGTCGGAGTCGGCCACGTTCATTTGGCAGCCGTAGGTTTGAATAAATACTTTTGTCATAGATAAAAAAGCAAGGCGGCCCTTAAAGGAACCGCCTTGCTGATAGGTTAATTAGAACAAGTCGCTGATTTTTTTGATGCTTTCTAACAGCGGCTGCGCCAAGTGAATTTTAATCACGCGGCGGCCTTTGGCCTGCAAGGCTTGGAAATCGCCCAATGCCTGTGCGTTGCAAAGTTGTCCGAACGTATAGTGATGTCCGGGAATTTTGATGTCATTGGCCGGCTCGGCGGAGAGAATCAAAAATACACCGTTGTTTCCGTCGCCCTTGTGCAACTGGCCGGTGGAGTGCAGGTAGCGCGGCCCGTAACCAAACAAGACGGCACGTTTGGTGCGCAGCATAATTTTGTCGCGCAGGGCGAGCAATGCTTTTTCGGTTTCTTCGCACGGATAAACATACGGGAGCAAGGCCACATAGTCGTTGCTTTCCAAAAGGGAATACAAATCCTGGGCCAAGGTTTCCATTTTTACTTCGCCGGCGATGTCGGCAGAGACCAAAATCGGGGCGGATACTTCGGCCGGAACATTGCCATTTTCCAGTTCAGCCAAGAGGTTTTTCGTGCGGGTTTTGGCATCTTGCACATTGGGTTGGTCAAAGGGGTCAATGCCCAAAATGGCGCCTGCGGCAGCGGTGGCAATTTCCCACAAAAGGAACATAGCGCCTAATTGATAGACATCGTCCATTTTAATCGTAAATACGGGGTAACTGCGTTCAGCCAAGTCGGCGGCAATAGCACTGACGCGTTTGTCGTCTTCGCTGTCCGTGGACAAATGGACAAAGAAGCGGTCCTCGCGGTAATCAAAGTTTGGCGTGAGCGTTTCACCCGCCACCGGGACTACGCCTTTGCCTTCTTTACCCGTGGATTCGGCTACCAATTGTTCGGCCCACAAGCCGAAAGTGGCTAAATCTTTGGGGGTTAAAAGGGTCATTTTGTCTTTGCTGTGGTTGACATTGCACGCACCCATATAAGCACCCAACTGCACGGCGGCATTGCCTTTTTCGGGGGCTTCGGGACCAAAGGTTTCGGCCTGTTCCTGGGCAATCGTCAGCAAGCGTTTTACGTCCACGCCCATAATGGCGGCAGGCACAATACCAAAGAAGGACAGGGCGGAAAAGCGGCCGCCAATGTCAGAGGGGTTGATAAAGGTTTTGCGGAAGTTGTGTTTTTTGGCTAAGGCTTCCAATCCGGTGCCTGCGTCGGTAATAGCGGCAAAATTCTTACCGGGTTCTTTTACACCGGCTTTCTTTACTTCGTCGTAGAAATAAGCAAATTGAGAGGAGGGTTCCACCGTACCGCCGGATTTGCTAGCAAAGATGAACAAGGTTTCCGCCGGGTTGATGCGGGCGCGTGCGGCACCGATCCAATCGGGGTTGGTGGTGTCTAATACGATAAGTTCCGGCCAGCCGTTTTGCTTACCGAATACGGTGCGGAACACTTCGGGCGCGAGGGAGGATCCTCCCATCCCCATAATGACACAATGTTTGAAATTTTGTTTTACATCTTCGGCAAAGGCGGTTACGCTGTCAATGCGTTCTAGCGTCCAGTTATAGACTTTTTGCCAACCCAAAAATTTGACGATAAAGTCCATACTTTCTTTATCTTGTTTCCAAAGAGTGGGGTCCTTGGCCCAGAATTTGGTATTAAACTCTAATCCTTCCAGTTTAATTTCCCCTTCGCGGATAATTCCTTCGGCCATCGGGTTTGCTTGTGTATTCATACGTTCCATCCTTATTTTTTATTTAAAATTTGCGTTTTCAATCGCTTTTACTTTATTAAGCCTTATTTCGTGGCGGGTCCCCGTCAGGAAAGAGGCGCTTAAAAATCGTTCGGTCAGTTCCTCGGCAACAGCCGGGCCGATAATGCGTGCACCCATACACAACACATTGAGTGCATCGTGCTCTACGGCTTGTTTTGCGCTATACGCATCGTGGCATACGCACGCGCGCACGCCCTTGGTTTTGTTGGCCGTAATGCACACACCCACCCCGCTTCCGCAGAGCAAAATACCGCGGTCGGCTTGTTGGGAAGCCACCATTTTGGCTACTTTGTCGGCATAGTCGGGGTAATCGGCGCGTTCGCAACTAAACGTGCCGCAGTCAATTACTTCGTGCCCCAAGCGGCGTACAACAGCCGCTACGGTTTCTTTCAGCGGGAAACCCGCGTGATCGCATCCTATTGCTATTTTCATAAATCAGTATGCCTGGTCCACTAAATCGCACATACAATGGCCCATAAAAATATGGCAGGCCTGAATATGCGGAGTATCTTTTACATTTACGACGAGCGGTAAATCACACATATCTTTAATGGTGCCGCCGTCTTTACCCAAAAAGGCCGCCGTAAAGCAGCCCTTGCGCTTGGCAAGACCCAAGGCTAAATATACATTTTTGCTGTTGCCGGAAGTGGAAATGCCGATTACGACATCACCCGGCTGGGCAAAACCGTCAATTTGACGGGAAAAAACCACATCATAAGAATAATCGTTTCCAATGGCGGTAAGGGTGGAAGAGTTAGTGTTTAACGCAAGTGCCGGCAAGGACGGACGTTCCTTTTTAAAACGGCCTACAAATTCTGCCGCAATATGCTGCGCATCAGAGGCGCTTCCGCCGTTTCCCATTAAAATAACTTTATGTCCGTTTTTAAAGGCTTTAACCACTTCGGTCGCCAAGGTTTCCACCTTGTCCGCCAGGTGTTCTTTTACATACATTACGGCTTTGATTAATTCGTCGGCTTGTTGCTGTACAAACATACATAAACTCCTTTAAATTTGTTCTATGGCGTTTTTATTTACCCAACCCTTAATACCCTGAGACTTTACAATAACTTCGTACCAAGAGTCTTTTTCGTCCTGCACGGTCAGCAAGTGCCCTTGGGCTACGCTTGCGCTGGCGGGGAAATTCGTCCCCGGCCCGCTGCGTATTTCCGCCACCGGTGCAGCCACTACTGCCAAGGGTTCTGTGTCGGCTTTATGACGCAGATAAAACCACCCGGCGGTAAGGGCTAACAAAAGAGCCGCTGTTACAGTTATTCTTCCGCCGCGGCGTTTTAAAAGCCACACACACGCAAGCAGGCAGAACGCCCACCACAAAACCATCGCCAGCCCTTTAAGTTCATCATAAGACAAACTGAAAAATGCTTTATGCAATACGGGCGGTACTCCTGCCGGAACCAAACTTTCGCCCCCGGCAGATAAGGCCAAGGATAAATTATTGCGGATATCTGCATCGCGCGGGGCCAACTTAAAAGCGCGGTAATAATTCGCGGCGGCCAAACCCATACTGCCCATTTTAAAATAGCAATTACCTATATTGTAGTAAACATAAGGGTCGTTTGGGTGAGTTTTTAAATCATATTCGTACAATCCCAACGCGGCAGAGAACTTGCCTTGGCGGTAAAATTCTTCTGCATTTTGCAGGGGAGTTTGGGCAAACACGGAGGTAAACCCGAGTAAAGCAAAAAGTAAAATAAGCAAATGTTTCATTTGGTTTCCTCCTCTATTAATTTTAAAATATCTAACCCTTGCGCGGATAAGTTCTGCGGGTCCAACGCATCAGGCGAGCCGGGAGCAAAGCGGGCAGTTTCCAGCCGTTGCCAAAGTAAAGAAAACGCTTCTGCTGTGGCGGGTGTAACTCCTCTTTTTTGCAGTGCGGCTACAATCGCGCGCAGGGGCAGGCTTCCCGTGCCGATACCCAATTTTTGCTGTAAATAGCCGGATAAGGCTTCGGCTACCTGCTCGTCTGAAAGGGCGCGTTTAAGTAAATTTTTGGCGTGGGTGTAGGCTCGTTTGCGGGCCATAGATTTTCTGCCGAAAGAGGCAAAAAATACGCTAATACCCAAAATGACGAGCGCGGCCCAGTTGGCTTTTTGCCACGCGCTTAACCGGGCCAAAACGGACGGTTCGGGCGCGTAAGCGTTTTTTAAGTAGGCAATGTCCTTGCCCAAGGTTTGAAAGCCGTTCCCCGTATGGGAGGTAGCCCCAAAATCAAAGCCGCTTTCCTTTTTAGTAGAGGGGGAAACGGACAACGTAATGGGTTCCGTTTGCAACGTTTTGTATTGGCCGGAAACGGGATTAAAGTAAGACCACTTGATAGGCGCAACAGCATATATGCCCGAAGCGGACGGCACTAAAACGGTTTTAAATTCCTTATACCCGCGTACGGTGTCAGAAGATGAAGGCAAGGAGCCTGCCGCGGCGGCGGCAGGGTACATTTTAAACCCGGGCATTTTCGGCCAAGTTAGGTCGCCCGTACCCTTTAAGTTGCCCGGCCCTTTTACCATAACAGTAACTGTAACGGCCTCCCCTGCTTCCACTTGTGTTCTGTCGGCCGTTGCCGATAAGGTATAACCTTGGCCTACTGCGCCATAAAAAGAATTCGGTTTGCCGGCCGGAAGCGGGCGGATTTGGAGAGAGATTTCTTTGGATTCGGCCGTCTTTTCTGCTCCCAGGGCCGAGCCGCCAAACAAGCGGTCTAACGGCGAAAGCGAAGCGGAGCCGGTGCGGTATTGCACGCGGGCCTCACCAATCGTGGCCGCACCGGGGGCCGCACCCGTAACGGTGTAGCGTTGTTCGTTGTAGCGGTACAAGATTCCGTTGATACTTTGTGTTCCTTCGGCGGAGCCTGCGTCCTCCATAAACAGGTTATAAACGGCGGGCTTTTGGTACGGTGCATCGTAAAATTCGCGGGAATAGTAAAAGCGTACGGCCAGGGTAACGGCTTCGTTTACATAAGGTTTTTTATTGCTTACGGCAGAAACTAAAAAGTAATTTTCATTTCCGCGCGCGTAGGCTTGGTTCATTAAACTTTGCGTGAGCGCGGGGAGACTTTCGTCGGCTTTTTGCACTTGGCGCGAAATGGCCGTATTAATGGAAGAATCATAGGTCCCGTTGGTTACGGCACGGCCTGTACTGGTGGCGGGGCGGTTTTTTTGTACGCCTTGGGAATTGCGGTAAATACTGATAGAAATCGGGTCTGTTTTATATGTCTTTCCGTTATATTTAACAGTTACGGAGCCAATGTCGGCTTTGCCCACAAAACGCGGCAGCATTACATAGCGAAATACCGAGGTGCTTTTTCCGTTAATGGTTGTTTGGTCAATTTCGCGCGAATAAACATTAAACGCAGGCAAACTGGGCAGTTGCGGCATCGTCAGCGGACTGACGGCCCCCTGTACGGTTACGGTTAGGGTAATTTCGTCATCCAGCGTGAGAGAAGTTTTATCCACCGAAGATGACACGGCAATTTGTGCCCAGGAAAGTCCTGCCCATAATATCAAATAAAGAGAAAAAAGGAGTTTCTTTAACATATTACCAATCCTTCTCCACAGTGGGGTCTTGCGCTTCGCCCGGCTGGGTAGGTTTTTTATATTCGTTTTCGCGCGCCATTTGCATTACGCGGTCCGCATCATCTTTATTCATAGCATCTTGGGGGGTGGACGGCTTTTCCTCTTTGCCTTGTTCCTGTGGGGCTTGGCCTTTATTGTTTTGGTCCTGCTGACTTTGGTTAGAGGAATTATTACTGTTGTTTTGGTTATTTTGGTTGTTTTGATTTTGCTCGCTTTGCTGTTGCTCTATAATCAGTTGCAAGTTATGCACGGCCTCTTTATCCTTGGGATTGGCTATAATGGCTTGGCGGTACGCGGAGACGGCCTTGTCTTTGTTTCCTGCACGGTAATAGGAATTGCCTAAGTTAAAAAGTGCATCTTGGCGGAGAGAGCCGTTTTGTTCTGCCGTATTTTCAAAGGCTTTTTCAGCCGATTGGTAATCTTTTAAATAGTACGAGGCCGCTCCGGCACCGAAAGAGGCTTGCTCCTGGCTGGGTTCTTTGTGTAATGCGGCTTGATATTTGGATAAGGCCTGCCCGTATTTTTTATCTTGATATAACTTGCCTGCTTCGCGCAAATCCCCGCGTACGCCCGCAAAAGCGGACGAAGCCGAAAGAAGGAGTAAAAAGCAAGTAATTTTCTTCATAATTTTATTTTACCTTTTTTGGGCCGTATTTCGCTTATTGCCGCGCGGCCACAGTAAAAAAGCGGCTAAACATAAAATGGCCAACACCAACGGCAGCGCATATCGGTTTTTATATACCGCGCGCGAAGCCGCCCGGGCAGAGGTTTTATCCAACCCTTTCACCGAGGCTTCTACTTTTGCCGCCACTTGTGCAGGCGTGGTATAGGCAATATAGGCCCCGCCGGTGGCCTGCGCCAGCGCGAGCAGCGTTTTTTCGTCCAGTTTGGAAACAACCGTTTTTCCCGTTTTATCTTTTTTGTATTCTATAACTTTACCTGTCGTATCCAACTTGGCAGGGATTAAGGTGCCGTCTTTTGTTCCGATACCGATAGCAATTACGCGGATTCCGTTTTTGAGGGCCGTTTCCTGGGCGGCTTTCAGTTCGTTGGGAGAGTGGTCCTCTCCGTCAGTTAATAAAATGAGGGCTTTTTGTCCGGGATATTTGGCTAACATCCGGGCGGCCAAATGAACCGGAGCCGCCAGGGAAGTTCCCGGCACAGGCAACATATCGGGCTGTAAGGAATTAATAAAATAGGTTAGCGCATCCTCGTCCGTGGTAATAGGGCATTGTACATATGCTTGGGAGGTAAACGCCAAAATACCGATACGTTCATCCTTTAAATTATTTACAAGCATTTTGAGCATGGTTTTTGCATTATCCAAGCGGTCGGGCTTTAAATCTCTTGCGCGCATAGAAGTAGAAACGTCCACCGCGATAACCGTTTGGGCAAACGAGCCTTGAACCTCTATTATTTCCGTACCCCATTGGGGGCCTGCCAGCGCCGCGAACAAAAAGAATAAAAACAGCCCGAAACAGGCACCGCGTTTCCAGGTAACGGGGCGTAAATCAGCGGTTAATTTGGCATATGCCATCGGCCCGAATAAGGCAGAAATCAGGCGGTTTTTTAGTTTCTTGCCCGACCACGCTACCAGCCACGCCAATAAAGCCGCCGGAAGAAAGTAAACCAAAAACCAAGGATTTGCAAACAGTTCCATATTAGGGTACCTTTATTAAAAATAATTTTTCCAAGACAAATGCGGCTCCCGCCAAAATAAGCGCCGCCAACAAAAGTGGGTGGTAAAAATCGGTGCGGTTGACAGTGGAATTGGGGGCAAATTGCGTTTTTTCCAGTTCGTTAATCATATCATAAATTTTAGCGAGTTCTGCTTCGTTTTTGGCGCGGAAAAATTTACCGCCCGTCGCATCTGCTATTTCCAACATCAGCCCTTCGTTGATTTCGTCCTGTGCGCTGGAATACAAACTTTGCTGGGGCGCGCTGGCGGTGCCGATTGTGTAAACGCGTATGCCGTATGAAGCGGCGGCTTTGGCGGCGAGCATAGGGTCAATGGTTCCGGCATTGGAATCGCCGTCTGTCAGTAAGATGATGATTTTGCTTTTGGCTTTGCTGTCTTTTAAATGGTTGGAAGCGACGGCCAATGCATCACCAATAGCCGTATAGTTGGGGTCCACCACCCCCAAATATAAGGTGCCTAAATATTCAAGCAGTGCTTCGTGGTCCAGCGTTAGCGGGGCTTGCAGCATTGCCTGTTTGGCAAAGGCAACAAGTCCAATGCGGTCCGATGGGCGTTTTTTTATAAATCGGGAGGCTGTTTCCTGCGCGGCTACAAAGCGGTTGGGGTAAAAATCCTGCTTTTGCATAGAGGCCGAAACATCCATCAGCAAAATAATGTCCACCCCTTCGGTGGGCGGCACTACCGTACGGTCCACTTTTACGGGGCGTGCAAGAGCGGCTGTCATTAAAATAAGCGCGGCTGTATATAGCAGAATCGGCAGCCAGCGCGTAAACAGTACGCGCACGGAAGTTTGTTCCACCCTTAGATGAGCCAAAGGATAGGAAATTTGGCGGCTGAATATCCGTCTTAATACAGTATGTGTAATGAGCACGGCAAAGGGGATAAGGAGAAGCAAAAAGGCCCACGGGTGCATAAATTCCGCGCGTCCGCCGGACAACCGTTCAAAAAGCAGTCCGCTCAGCGATACCGCGCATAAAGCCGCGGCCGCCGCCGTGCAAATAACCTGTGCTTTGGGGGCGCGGCGGGTAACCAGTCCGGCGGATAAACCGGCCAGTAGCATTAAAATACTGATTAAAAAGAAATAAATCATTTTTTAATCTCCTGTGCGGGAGCGAGTTCTTTGGGGGAGGTTTCCACAATAATTTCGCGTAAGAGTTGGATATCGCTGTTGCGGGTTTCCAAACTGGGTACAGCCTTGGCGAATTTAACGAGATCTCCCGAACTTAAAAATTGGCGTAACTGCGCACGCAAGGGAGCCAGTTTGGGCATTGTTTTAATGCGGGCTAAAATTTCGGCGGAAGTATCGGCTGACGCATCTATTTTTAATTGGCGCCATAAGTATTCGCGTAAAATATCGGTAAGGGTATTGTAAAACACCTTATATTGGGCATTTTCCCAAAGTCCGCTGTCTAATAACGCATCAATTTGCGAGAGTGCAATCTCGTTGCTGGGGCGCGGGTCCTCAGGCGCGTTCGATACGGAAAGTTGTTTTTCGTGCAGTTTTTTATACCACGCATAAAGCACATAAATAAGCGCGCCTAACAAAAGGGCGGCTATCAGCCACGCCAGCCAACTGGCGGGGATGGAGGGATTGCGGATTTCCCGCAGGTTTTTATCGTTAAAGGTTTTTGCGGGAGTAATGTCTATATATGCTTCGGCTTTTGTTTGGGCGGTTGTTTTGCCGTTTTGCTCCAAGTTAAAAGTAACGGTAAAGGTAGATTTGCCCAAAGTAAAGGGCAAAGCCGTAAAATCATATATTAATGTGCCGGGCGATTTCCGTTGTGCTGCCATTTGGGTAATTTCAAAATCTTTGGAAAGAGAATCTTTGGCAACGGTTACTTCATAGCCCGGCGTGTGGCTTAAACTAAATTGCAGGGCAAAGGGTTTGGCAAAAGGAACCTTATCTGCGGCTTTTTGCTCAATTAATTGCAACTCCTGCGCCCCGCAAAGAGTAAAGGAAAACAAAAGGGAAAATAAAGTTAAAAGTTTTTTCATATTATTTTCTTATTTTTTTGGCGCGCTGTTTAAAAAACGCAATCACCGGGTCCGCCGGCGCTTGGTCGGTGCGGACGTAAATCGGTTCAATCTTATACGGATTAAAGAGGGCGCGCAGATTAATGTTTTGGTGTTCCGCGTGCTCGGCAAGGGCAACATTCAGTTCGCCGGAGGACAGACACAAAAAATCTTCTTCCCCGGTTTCCGGGTCGGTTACATCTATGCAGGCGGACGCGGGGGGGATAAATTTTTCCAGTTTGTCTTGGATGACCACGGGAATTAAGTCAAACTTTTTGGCTGCCAGTTTAAAGGGTTTTGAAAACGAGGCAACAGGAGCCAAAAAATCGGAAATTAAAATTAAAATGCCTTGGCGTTTAATAACCTTAGATAATGTTTCCAGGCACAGGCCGATATCCGTACCGCGCCCGGCAGGTTCAAAGGCCACCAGTTCGCGGATGAGGCGCAAAACGTGTTTTTTACCTTTTTTGGGGGGAACAAATAGTTCTATTTGGTTTGAAAAGAGCATTAAGCCCACTTTGTCGCTGTTTTTGATTGCGGAAAAGGCAAACAAGGCGGAAAGTTCTGCTGCTAATTCCTGCTTTAATTTATCCGCAGAGCCGAACCGTTGGGAAGCGGATACGTCGCACGCAATCATCAGCGTCAGTTCGCGTTCCTCGTTATATTTTTTGATATAGGGGATACCGGTGCGGGCGGTTACGTTCCAGTCAATAGAGCGGATATCGTCGCCCGGGGTATATTCGCGTACTTCGGCAAATTCAATTCCTTGCCCTTTGAACGCGCTCAAATACTCCCCGGCGAACGTTTCCGATACGAGTTTGTTCGTCTGGATTTCAATTTGGCGTACTTTTTTTAAAATTTCCGCAGTATCCATTTTGTACCCCCGGGATAATTCTACGGTACGTCCACCGCATCAAAAATTTGTTTGACGATTTGGTCGGAGGTGATGTTTTCGGCTTCCGCTTCGTACGATAACAGCACTCTGTGGCGCAAAACATCCATACCGATGGCTTTAATATCTTCGGGCGTAACAAATCCGCGTCCGTTTAAGAACGCATAGGCTTTGGCCGCTTGCGTGAGGAAGATAGTTGCGCGGGGGCTGGCGCCATAGGCAATAAAAGAGGCTAGTCTTTCTAACTTGGCCGATTTGGGGTCGCGCGTGGCAAAGACTAAATCTACAATGTAGTTTTTGATTTTTTCATCTACATAAATGGAATCGGTTACTTGGCGCGCTTTTAAAATCATCTCCGGTGTAACATTGGTGTTTACGGAAATGGTTTGATGCGAGGACATACGTTCCAAAATCAGTTTTTCCTCTTCTTTGGTGGGATAGGTTACCATTACTTTAAGCATAAAGCGGTCCACCTGTGCTTCCGGGAGCGGATAAGTACCCTCTTGCTCTACGGGGTTTTGTGTGGCCAGTACCATAAACGGAGCAGGCAATTTATAGGTTTGCTCGCCAATGGTTACCTGGCGTTCTTGCATTGCTTCCAATAGCGCGCTTTGAACCTTAGCCGGAGAGCGGTTGATTTCATCGGCCAGTACAAAGTTGGAAAACACCGGCCCGCGTTTGGGGTAAAACAAGCCGTCTTTGGGGTTAAAAATAAGTGTACCCGTGATATCGGCAGGCAGTAAATCCGGGGTAAATTGGATGCGCTGGAACTGGGCGTGAATTGCTTGTGCCAAAGTTTTGACGGCTAATGTTTTAGCCAGGCCCGGCACCCCTTCAATCAAAATATGACCGTCGGCTAACAGGGCTACAAGCATTTTTTCTAACAGTGCTTCCTGCCCTACAATTACCTTGCCGACTTCGCGCTTTAAATCTTGCAAAAAGATACTTTCCTGCTGGACTTGTTTATTAAGTGTGGTGATATCCATACGTCCCCCTTATGACGGACTAAACCGTCTGGTTTCTTCCTATATTATAAATAAATTGAGAGTATTGTAAAAGCCTAAAAGGGGTTATTTTTTTCCTTTCAAGCGGGCCAGTTGTTTGGCTGTTTGGTTGTCTTTATACCACAAGCAGAAAAGATATATGCCCAAAAGCGGAAATGCGGAAACTGTACATAACAAAGGATATGCCCCAACGTGCAGGAAATGATAGAATACTGCGGCATAAAACGTAAAAAAGATACAAGCAATAAGCAACAGTTTTTTTCGTGTTTCTTTACGAAAGCGGCAGAAGATGCTGTATTTATGGTAATCGTCCAGTAAGGCTTTGATTTCTTTTGCGGCGTCTTTATTATCCGATAAGTTGGCGACGGGCATAACTTTGAAATCAAATTCTTTAAAGCACTTTCCCTTGTTCATCAGTTTGAGAATGACGGGCAGCAGATTCCCTGCAACGTGCCGGCAAGAAATGGTTTTGCCGTTCTGTATAAAAGAAAGTTGGCAAAGGACTATTTTCGGATATGTGTTATATTGGGTATAACACATATGGGCAAATATCGTTAGCAGAAACTTGGTATTCTGATAAGGCAGTAAAACGAGATTTTTTCTGCGGTTATATTCCACTTTTACGCTTTCTGGTAAAAAATCAAGAGCAAGGACCCTTCTCTTTCTGGAAAAAGCAGAAAAGAATTTTAGATATATAAGGTAAATAATAGCCCCTATGCCTAATAGGGGTAACAGCGGAGCGCTTTTAAACGCAAGCACACAAGCAAAGCCTTTGTTTGTGCACATTTCGGCAGCATATCGGTTGATGTTTGTCCAAGAAAAGGAGCCAAACATACTTTTTGTCATCAAATACGCATATCCGCCCAAAAATAAGGTGAGTATAATTATGGGGATGATATCTTTGAGTGAAAAATAAATATTGGGGTCTTTTATTTTCAGTTTCATTTTTTGTGTTGTTTGAGTTCTTCTATTTGTTTTGCCAGTTTTTTTGCCTTCACCGCTTTGCAAATCATATATATTCCGACTAATGGGAGAATGAGCGTGAGCAGGGCAAACAACGTGAGCGAGTTAAGCAGCACAATGGATTGGATAATAAACAGAGAGAAAAGTATTCCCAACCCTAAAAGCATATTGCGGGTTGCCTTATCATAAGGGCACAAAATGCCATAGTCTATGTAATCTTGAAAAATAGTGCGGATTTTATCGGCGGCAGTTTTATCCCAAGAGTTGCGTAAACTCCTTGGGTTGACGGCGAAATGAAAGGAGGCAAATCGGGCGCGGTAGTCCAAGAGTTGGGGGAAAAATGTAAACGGGCGTGCGGACAAATGGTCACAAACGAAGGTTTGGTTCCCTTGCGTAAAGGATATTACGCAAGGCCCCGCAACGGAGCGGTGTCCGTTTTTGGTGGAAACATCAAAGGCGGTAATGGTGAGGCTGAACCGCGTTTCCGGATAGGGCAGGAAAGCGGGAAGAGTATCCTTATTATATCCCAGTTTTACGCCTTCGTTCAAAAATTCTATCGTGCGGATAGCGGGCATTTGGCTGTGGCTCGGCAAAAAGCATTTTATCCAACGATAAAGGATATTGCCTATAAAAAATACCATTAGAATCGGAAGCAACTTAAAAAGTAAAAGTGTTATTAAATCCCCTTCGCTGATTTCTGTCACAAAGGCAGTGTAAGATTGCCAGGAAAATTGTCCGTCTAACAGAAAAAAGAAACAAAACCCAAAGGCCGTAAACATCACTATGGTGAGGATTTCGTGTAAAGAAATATAAGATTTTGGATTTCTAATTTTAATACGCATTATTATCTCCCACGAAAAAGTCCGGCTAACCGGGCCAACAAAAATCGTTTCCCGTCCAATAGTTTATCAACCGTATGGGTAGCCGTCAAATTCTTATATAATTCCGAGGTCATTTCTGCTCCTTACATAACTTTATATATTATGATAGAATTTGCGGTAAATTACAAGTTAAAAATAAAACACCCCCGCAGAGGTGCGAGGGCGCTTATCACAAAGGTGAAACTATTTAGATGTTTCGTCGTACATCCCAACCCCGGTTTTGCCGATAACCATTATCTTTTGGGCGCCGGGCATATGGCAGATTTCGGGCAAGTGTTCGCTGCCGATATCTAAATAGACCAATTTTTCGGCGTCGGATGCGTTGCGGATGACGTGTGCGCCTTCCGGTCCTGTGGGAAAGGTAATAGCGTCGCCCGCTTTTAAGGTTACTTCTCTGTCGTGCAATTTAACAGCGGCGGTGCCGGAAATCACATAAAAGACTTCTTCGTTCATTTCGTGCCAATGGTATCCATAGGCAAAGTGTCCGGGGGCCACTTCCACAAAGTTCGCGTGCAAGGTGGAAATGTCGCTATGCGGGATAATTTCCTTTACGGTAAATTCCGCACCGTTGGCCGCCATAAATTGACCTTTTTCGTGTTGGTAATTTTTAATTTCAACTTTTTTCATATCTTTCTCCTTTATATATAGGGGATTTTTACCCCGGATGACATCAAGTATTGTGCCTTTTATTAGTTTCTTTTGTAAAGTAGGCACTTTTTTGTATGCTAGTAGCCAAAAAGAAACTAATGGAGTATAATAAATATATGATTACGAAAAAGAATTTGCCCCCGTGTCCGGTGGCGGTACTGCTCAAATTGATAGGTAATAAATGGAAAATCCTTATTATAAGGGATTTGCTGACAGGGACCAAACGTTTTGGCGAATTAAAAAGGAGTGTGGGGTGTTCCCAAAAAGTTCTTACAAGCAACTTAAAAGAAATGGAAGAGAATAAATTATTGTTGCGCAAAGCCTTTGCCGAGATACCTCCCCGGGTGGAATATACTCTTACCAAAACAGGTTTATCCTTGGCTCCCGTACTGCAAGAAATGGCTGCGTGGGGGGATAAATACCGACGGAGTTTAAAGAAATAGTTGCAAAATATTTTTAATATGTTATATAATAAATATACGCAAACAAGATGAGTTTGCCAAGCAGTAAAAAAGATTTGACAAGTTCTTAAAAAATTGTTTTAATATATAAGTACTCAGTAAAGAGCGTTTTTAAGTTTGCAACTTATTTTAAAAAAAGATTTGACAAACGTTTTAAAAAATGCTTAAATAAAAGAGTAGTAAGGGTTGAGCGTTTTAAACAGAAGTTTA